>JAFAMT010000454.1 GCA_019233085.1 Herbaspirillum sp. | reverse complement strand
GGGATTTACTTGCGGGTAAAACGCAGCACCAGGCGGTCGCCAAAGAATTGCAGCAACTGCACCAGCACCACCAGGATGGCCACGGTGACCACCATCACTTCGGTCTGGAAGCGCTGGTAGCCGTAGCGGATGGCCAGGTCGCCCAGGCCGCCGCCACCGATCACGCCCGACATGGCGGCATACGACATGAGGGTAATGGCGGTGATCGTGACCGCTGCCAGCAGGCCAGGCAGCGCCTCCGGCAGCAGTGCGCCGAAGATGATCTGGCGGCGCCTTGCCCCCATGGCGGTACAGGCTTCGATGATGCCGCGGTCGATCTCGCGCAGCACGCTCTCGGTCAGGCGCGCAAAGAAGGGCGCGGTGCCGATCACCAGCGGCGGAATGGAGCCGGTCACGCCTAGCGAGGTCCCCACCAGCCACAGCGTGAAGGGGATCAGCACGATCAGCAGGATCAGGAAGGGCACCGAACGCAGCACGTTGACCACCAGCGACAGCACCAGGTAGACGCCGCGCTGCTCCAGCAGCTGGCGACGATTGGTCAGGAACAGCAGGATGCCCAGCGGCAGGCCCAGCAATACCGTGAACAACAGCGAGCCGCCGGTCATGGCCAGGGTTTCCACGGTGGCTTCCCAGACTTCGCTCCAGTCGATCTGCGACAGGTCGATCAGGTTGTTGAGGGCGCTCATGCCAGCACCTCGTGATCAATACCGGAGTCGCGCAGGCGTGCCAGCACCTGGCTGACCGCGGCCTCACCGCCGGAAAACTCCACCAGCAATTGCCCGTAGGGCGTGTCCTTGATGCGCGAGACCGTGCCGCGCACGATGGTCGCCAGCGCCGAGGTGGCCGCCGTCAGTTGCGACAGGATGGGTTGCGCGGCGATCTCGCCGGCATAGGTCAGGCGCACCAGCTTGCCGTCCGGGCGACGTTCATAGAAGCTGTCGCCAGGCTCATAGGCATGGTTCTCGGCCAGCAGCGCACGGGTGACCGCATGTTGCGGACGCAGGAAGATATCCACCACGCGGCCCTGTTCGGCCACCGAACCGGCGTCCAGCACGGCCACGCGGTCGCAGATGGTGCGGATGACTTCCATCTCGTGGGTGATCAGTACGATGGTCAGGCCCAGCTTGCGGTTGATTTCCAGCAGCAGGCGCAGGATGGATTGGGTGGTTTCCGGGTCCAGCGAGGAGGTGGCTTCGTCGCACAACAGCAGGCGCGGTGTATTGGCCAGGGCGCGGGCGATGCCCACGCGCTGCTTCTGCCCGCCTGACAGTTGCGATGGATACTGGTCGCGATGGGCTTCCAGGCCCACCAGCTGCAGCAGTTCATCCACCCGCGCGGCGCGTTCTTCGCGGCTGTAGCGGCCAGTGATCTTGAGCGGCCAGTCGATGTTCTGGGCCACCGTCTTGGCGTTCAGGAGGTTGAAGTGCTGGAACACCATGCCGATGCGCTGGCGCAGGCCCAGCAGGGCGTCGTGGCCAAGCACGGTGATGTCCTCGCCGTCGATGAGCACGCGCCCGCTGTCGGGCCTTTCCAGCACGTTCAGGGTGCGGATAAGGGTGCTCTTGCCGGCGCCGGAGCGGCCGATGATGCCGAAGATTTCTCCCTGGGCGATATCCAGGTTGATGTCGTGCAGCGCGACGATGTCGCGCTGGCCGGCATGGTAGGTCTTGTGGAGTTGCTCGATGCGAATCACGTTGATCAGTTTTAAAAGGACTGACCAAGTCTAACTTTTAGTTATTAGACGGGGAACGTACTAAAAGTTTTTAGCTTATGAGAAAAAAGCATGAGCCCCGCCCAGCCGGCGGGATTCATCACTATCCGCAGGCGCGGGCTCAGGCCGCGCCGTCGAGGGCGTCGTGCGCCAGCACCTGGCGCACGGCCGCCACCACGTAGTCGATCTCGGCTTCAGTCGTGCCACGCCCCAGCGAGAAGCGCACCGCATTGCGTGCCACTTCCGGCGAGCGGCCGATGGCCAGCAGCACGAAGGACGGCGCGGCCGCCGCCGAGTTGCAGGCCGATCCGGCCGAGACCGCAATGCCCAGCAACTGGCTGGCCAGCGTGCCGTAGCGGGTGGGCGGGAAGCTCACGTTCAGGTTGTGCGGCACGCGGTGTTCTGCGCTGCCGTTGAGTTGTACCCCCGGCAGGTCGGCCAGGCCGGCCCACAGGCGATCGCGCAGGTCGCGGATGCGCTGGCCTTCTTCTTCCAGCAATTGCCCGGCCAGGGCAAAGGCTTCGGCCATGCCCACGATCTGGTGGGTGGCCAGGGTGCCCGAGCGCATGCCGTTCTCGTGGCCGCCGCCGTCGATCTGGGCTTCCAGTGTCAGGGCCGGGTTGTGGCGTACATACAGCGCACCTATGCCCTTGGGGCCATAGACCTTGTGCGCCGAGAAGGACATCAGGTCCACCTTCAGGCGGGCCAGGTCGATGACGATCTTGCCGGCGGCCTGCACCGCATCGACGTGGAAGACGATACCGCGTTCGGCGCACAGCTCTCCCAGTTCGGCGATGGGCTGGATCACACCGATCTCGTTGTTGACGTACATCACCGAGGCCAGCAGCGTGTCCGGGCGCAGCGCCGCGCGGAATTGCTCCAGCGTGACCAGGCCATCGGTCCCCGGCTGCAGGTAGGTGACGTCGAAGCCGGATTTCTCCAGCGTGTTCATGGTGTCCAGCACGGCCTTGTGCTCGGTGGCGACCGTGATGAGGTGCTTGCCACGCCCCTGGGCGCGCAGCGCATGGGCCGTACCCTTGATGGCCAGGTTGTTGGATTCGGTGGCGCCGGAAGTCCAGACGATCTCGCTTGGCTGCGCACCGACCAGTCCGGCCACCTGTGCACGCGCATGCTCCACGGCGCGCCGCGCCTCCCAGCCGAAGGGATGGGAGCTGCTGGCGGCATTGCCGAACTTGTCGGTCAGGAAATCGCACATCACGCGCGCGACCTGGGGATCGACCGGTGTGGTGGCGCCATAGTCGAGATAGATGGGGAAGCGGAGGTCGGCTGGCGGGCGACAGGGAGCAGGGGCGGTCATGACGGTGTTTCCGGAAAGTCCAGGGGTGTCCAGATGGGTGATGCCTTGGGGGCGATTCAGTTGAGCACATATCTACATTACGCCAGTCGCCTTATACGGAAAACGACTTTGGACGTATTTATATATATGTTTTTCACTGTTTCAGACAGGCAATACGGCCTGTCCAGGCGTGGCGGCGATTCCCGGTCGATTGCCACGCCCTGCATTAGCTTATACAAAATTATTATACTGAAATAGAATACAGACAAACCTATAATTCGAAAAACATATGCAAGCATCTTGATCAAGGAAACCGATTTCGATGGATCTCAACCAGCTGGAAGCCTTTGCGGCGGTCATGACCCTGGGCAGCGTGACCGGTGCCGGTCGCAGCCTGGGCCGCTCGCAGCCGGCGGTGAGCAAGGCCATCGGCGACCTGGAGGGGGAGCTGGGCTATGCCCTGTTCGACCGCAATGGCCCGCGTGTGACGCCCACGGCCAAGGCTTTCCTGCTGTACGAGGAAGTGGAGCGCTCCCTGGTGGGCCTGCGCACCATCCGCGAGCGCGCCCTGGAGATTGCTCGCGAAGAAGTCCATCCGCTGCACCTGGTGGCCACGCCCGCACTGGCCTCGACCATCGCTCCGGCGGCGCTGCGCCTGCTGTCCTTGCAACAGGAGCATGCTCTGCCCGAACACATCCACCTGCGCAGCGCCTCGGCCGAGCAGGTGGTGCATGCCATCCTGCATCGTACCGTCAGCCTGGGGCTGACCTCGTTGCCGGTGGCCCATCGCGGGCTGGACCTGCACTGGATCGGCGAAGCCCCCTGCGTGGCGGTGGTGCGCGCCGACCATCCGCTGGCCTCGCGCGAGAAACTGACCCGCGCCGCCCTGCGCGGGCAACGCGTCATCACCATGTCCAACCGCTACCGCCTGCGCCAGCGCGTGGAAACGGCGCTGGGCGAAGACAGCCTGCTGGATGTGGCCATCGATACCAATACCTCCTTCAACGCCATCATGGCTGCCCGCGCCGGCCTGGGCGTGGCGCTGGTGGAACCAGCCACGGCCTATGGCATGCCCATCGAGGGGATGGTAGTCAAGCCGCTGGCGGTGGAGATTCCTTTCTATTTCGGCGTGGTCACGCCCTACGGCAAGCCGGTCGAGGGCGTGACGCAACGCCTCATCGATGCGGTGGAAACGGCCGCGCGCAATACCCTGCACGGCTTCGTCAAGCGTGACGCCAGCCTGCACGATGAATTGCTGTAAATGATTTGTAGTGTGTAGCACCGCAGTAAGTAACAAGTAACAAAGAGGCTGGGGCAGATGTTGTGTGCTGTCACTCACCGTTCGACCTGAGTAGCGGCATGGCCGCGTATCGAAGGCGCCACGCAGGTACGCCTTCGATACGGCCCTGAAAGGGCCTACTCAGGTCGAACGGTAGGTGGCTGATGTCGGCACAGCCTCCAAACAGCGGCGTCAACCGGGAAGGGCGTCGCATCACAAGAACCCGAAACGAGACGATCGACGGCAAACTACCGTGCCGGCGACGTCTTTTCATGCTTTTGACGAGGCGATATGGACAACACCCAAGCGACAACATCGAGCGCGGCCAGACCGGCCGGACTGGCTGCCCTGGAGGCGCGCGTGCGCCAGGACCTGGAATGGCTGGCGTTGCCCGGCAAGTCGTGGACTCCCGACCTGGAGCGCGACGGCCAGCCCGTGATCGACGTGGCCATCATCGGCGGCGGCCAGGCTGGCATGGCCGCCTCGGTCGCCCTGACGCACCTGGGTATCGCCAATGTCATCTACGACCAGTCGCCCAAGGACTTCGAAGGCCCCTGGGCCACCACGGCACGCATGGAAACCCTGCGTTCGCCCAAGACCCTGACCGGCCCGGCGCTGGGCTTCCCGGCGCTGACCTTCCGCGCCTGGTTCGAGGCACAGTTCGGCCTGGCCGCCTGGGACGCGCTGGACAAGATCCCGCGCCTGCAGTGGATGGATTACCTGCGCTGGTTCCGTCGCGTGATGAAGCTCGATATCCGCAACGAGCACCGCGTGCTGGCCGTGCAGCCGCGTGCCGATGGCATCGTCGCATTGCGACTGCAGTCACCCGCCGGCGAATTGACCGTGCTGGCGCGTCGCGTGGTATTGGCCACCGGCCGCGACGGCCTGGGCGGCCCCGCGCTGCCGCCGCTGGCGGCGCAGCTGCCGCGTGAGCGCTGGGCACATTCCTCCAACGTGTTCGACTACGCCAGCCTGAAGGGCAAGCGCGTGGGCGTCATCGGTGGCGGTTCCTCGGCCATGGATAGCGCAGCCACCGCCCTGGAAGAGGGCGCGGCCCGGGTCGACCTGCTGATCCGCCGTCGCGAACTGCCGCGCATCAACAAGGGCAAGGGCTCGGGCAATCCCGGCCTGGTCAACGGCCACCAGCAATTGCCGGATGCCTGGAAATGGCGCATCCGCCACTACGTCAACGTGCAGCAGGTGCCACCGCCCTCGGGCAGCACGCGCCGCGTCTCGCGCTTTGCCAATGCGCGCTTCCTGCTGGGCACCACCATCGAGAAGGTGGACGTCAACAACGACGGTTCGCTGCTGCTGCAGACCAACCGTGGTCCGCTGGCACTGGACTTCCTGTTCTTCTCGACCGGCTTCAAGATCGACTGGAGCATCCGTCCCGAATTCAAGGATATCGCCCCGCACGTGCTCAACTGGAGCGACCGCTACACCCCGCCGGCCGGCGAGGAAGACCAGGAACTGGCCGATTCGCCCTACCTGGGGCCGGTATTCGAGTTCCAGCAAAAGACACCGGGCGGCTTGCCGGGGCTGGAGCGCGTGCATTGCTTCAACTATGCGGCGGCGGCCAGCCACGGCTCGGTCTCGGGCGACATCCCCGCCATCAGCGATGGCGCCTACCGCCTGGCGCAGGGCATTGCCTCGCTGATGTACAGCGAGGACGTGGACTATCATTACCGCAACATCCAGGCCTATGCCGAACCGGAACTGGAGGGCGACGAGTGGACCGAATCGCCCTGGGAGCTGCCGGCATGACGGTAGCCATTGCAAAGAGCGTCCTGCAGGCGCTCATGGTGGTGCTGCTGATGACGGTGATCGTCTTCTTCGGCCTGCACATGATCGGCAATCCGGTCGATATCCTGATCGGCCAGGATGTCGATCAGGTCGATCGCCTGCGCATCATCAAGGAGCTGGGGCTGGACCAGCCGGTCTGGTTCCAGTACCTGTCCTTCCTCAATGGCGCCTTGCATGGCAACCTGGGTAACAGCTTCGTCTACAACACCCCGGCCATCATCCTGATATTCCAGCGCCTGCCGGCCACGCTGGAACTGGCTTTCGCGGCGCTGTTCCTGGCGCTGCTGGTTGGGGTGCCGCTGGGCCTGTTCGCGGGCATGAAGCCTGACCATCCGTTCTCGCGCCTGGTGATGACCACCAGCATCCTGGGCTTTTCGCTGCCCACCTTCTGGATCGGGCTGATGCTCATCATGGCCTTCTCGGTCACGCTGGGCTGGCTGCCCTCGGGCGGACGCGGCCAGACCGCCGAACTCTTCGGCGTGCAGTGGTCGTGGCTGACGGCGGACGGCTGGCGCCACATGATCCTGCCGGCCATCAACCTGTCGCTGTTCAAGATCTCGCTGGTGATCCGCCTGACCCGCGCCAACGTGCGCGAGGTGCTGCCGATGGACTTCGTCAAGTTCGCCCGGGCCAAGGGCCTCTCTCCGGCGCGGGTGGTGTTGATGTACGTGCTGCGCAATACCCTGATCCCGCTGGTGACCGTGGTGGGCCTGGAGTTTGGCTCCACCATCGCCTTCGCGGTGGTGACCGAGAGCATCTTCGCCTGGCCCGGCGCCGGCAAGCTGATCCTCGATAGCATCAATGCCCTGGACCGGCCCGTGATCGTGGCCTACCTGATGGTGATCGTCTGCATGTTCGTCACCATCAACCTGGTGGTCGATGTGCTCTACAAGATACTGGACCCGCGCGTGCGGGTGGAGGCCAAGGCATGAGCGCGTCGCAAACCGACTTGACGCAAGAGCAGGTGCGCGCCCGCGTGGCCGAGCTGTCGGCCTTCCAGGCGCCGCGCCGCGAGTCGCCCTGGCGCCGCGTGCTGCGCCACTTCCTGGCCTCGCGCTCGGCCGTGCTGGGCCTGGTGATCGTGTTGCTGCTGATCGTGGGCGCCATCGCCGCACCCTGGATCACGCCGCAGAACCCCTATGACCTGATGCAGCTGGACGTGCTCGATGCGCGCCTGCATCCCGGCACCATCAACGGCGCCGGCACCTATACCTACTGGCTCGGTACCGACGGCCAGGGCCGCGACCTGGTCTCGGCCATCCTCTACGGCCTGCGCATCAGCGTGGGCATCGGCGTGGGCTCTGCGCTGATCGCCGGCGTGATCGGCACGCTGGTGGGTTTGCTGGCGGCCTATGCGGGCGGCAAGATCGATACGCTCCTGATGCGTCTGGCCGATCTGGTGCTGTCCTTCCCGTCGATCCTGGTGGCCATGCTGATCCTGGCCTATGTCGGCAAGGGCATCTTCAACGTGATGGCCACGCTGGTGGTGCTGGAGTGGGCCTACTACGCCCGCACCGCGCGCGGCCAGGCGCTGGTGGAGCGGCGCAAGGAATATGTTGAGGCGGCCCGCGGGCTGAACCTGTCATCCTGGCGCATCATGACGCGCCACATCCTGCCCAACTGCCTGCCGCCGCTGATCGTCATCGGCACCCTGCAGGTGGCGCGCGCCATCACGCTGGAGGCCACGTTGTCCTTCCTCGGCCTGGGCGTACCCATCACCGAGCCCTCGCTGGGCTTGCTCATCTCCAACGGTTACCAATACATGCTTTCGGGCGAATACTGGATCAGCTTCTATCCCGGCATCACGCTGTTGATCGTGATCGTCGCCATCAACCTGGTGGGCGACCGTCTGCGCGACATCCTCAATCCAAGGTGGCAGAAATGAGCGCGCTCACGCTGGAAGTGCGCAATCTGCGCACCCATTTCTTCACGCCCGA
>JAFAMT010000409.1 GCA_019233085.1 Herbaspirillum sp. | reverse complement strand
GAGCGACTGCGACTGCGTCATGCGCAGGTCGGTGCGCAGGCCGCCGACCAGGTTGGCGGTGGAGCTGCCCTGGTAGAAGGCACGCTGGGCGGTGACCTCGTTCTGGCGTACGCCGAAGTAGTAGTCCACGTAGTTGCTGTTCATCCAATTCACTCCCAGGTAGGGCGTCAGCGCGAGGCGGCCGGTATTGAAGCGGTGTTCGGCGCGCAGCTTGAGGGTTTGGCCGCGGCTGTTGCCCGAGGCGTCGGCCAGCCATTCCAGCGACAGGTCGGCATAGGGATTGCGCCACTGCGCCACGCCACCCAGCCAGAAGCTGCTCTTGCGCTTGTCCATGCCATTGAGGATAGGCGCATCGCTGCCATCGTAGCCGTCGTCGGCATACTGCGCGCGCAGGGCGAAGCCGACGGGGCCGACGGCGCCCAGCTTGAGGTCGGCCGTGGTCCCCAAGAGCCGGAACCGAGGGCCATTGTACATAAGCAGGGGCAGGGCACGGGTGCGATTGCCATAGCCGGCATAGGGACTCTGTTCTACCCCCACGCCGGCCCCCAGGGCCCACTGGCTCTGGTCGGGATCCTCTTGCTGGCCCGATTGCTGGGCCTGGGCCGAGGGCGACAGCCCCAGCAGGGCGACACAAGCCAGCGGCGGCAAGAAGGACAGGCGGGGAATACGGAAGGCGAGGTGAGGCATGCGAGACTCCAGGGAGGGGGATGGGGAGCGAAACGCAGGCATCATCGCGCAGCAAATCTTACCGCATCCTTACCTGTCCTCACTTGATGGGTGAAGTCTTCTTCCAGTAATCGGCCTGCGCATAGGCATGCCGCAAGAAATCCACGAAGGCCCGGATACGCAGCGGCAGGTGGCGCCGTTGGGCGAAGACGGCATAGATCGACGGTGCCGGGGCGGCGAACTTGTCCAGCACCGTGACCAGCTCGCCTGCCTCGATGGCCGCGCCCACTTCCCACATCGAGCGCCAGGCCAGCCCGCGGCCCGACAGGGCCCAGTTGTGCAGCACCTCGCCATCGTTGCAGACCATGTTGCCGCCCACCTTGTAGACGCTGACCTTGCCCGATTGCTTGAGCGTCCAGCCGCGCTGGCTGCCTTCGCTGCTCATGGCCAGGCAGTTGTGGCGTACCAGGTCATCGGGGACTTGCGGCGTGCCGTGGCGGCGCAGGTAGGAGGGGGCGGCGACGATGACGCGATGGTTCTCGGCCAGCTTGATGCTCACCAGGTTGGAATCGGTCAGGGTGGCGATACGGATGGCCACGTCGATGCCTTCGCCGATGACGTCGGCGATACGGTCGTTCAGGTTAAGCGTCAGGGTCACGTCGCGGTGCGCGGCCAGGAAGGACGGCACCAGCGGCGCCACGTGCTGGCGGCCGAAGCCGGCCGGGGCCGAGATCAGCAGCTCGCCGCTGGCCCGGGCGCTGCGCTCGGAGACCGCCGACTCGGCATCCTCCAGGTCGGCCAGGATGCGCTGGCAATCTTCCAGGAAGGCCGCCCCTTCATTGGTGAGCATGATCTTGCGTGTGGTTCTCTGCAGCAACTTCACGCCCAGGCGTTCCTCCAGGGCGTCCAGCCGACGTCCTATCATGGCCGGGGCGATGCCCTCGGCGCGGGCCGCGGCCGAGAGGCTGCCGCGCGCCGCCACTTCGGCGAAGGTGGAAATCTGCTTGAACTGGTCCATGACGGCCTCCTCGGATCTGCTGCAAAGCCGCGCCGGAACTGGCTTGGCCGTGCCCGTGATTATCTCTTCACTTGTGACTAAAACGCAAAGATAAATTGATAAAACGTTAGACTCATATGGATTTTGTTTAAATATACTGCGTACATAAAGTGTGTGATGCGATGCAAAAAGTGCACTCGTCTCAGGCACAATCATGAAAACAAGATCAATCAGTCCATCTTTTCTTTTTGAGGAGTCCAGCATGACGCAACTGAAGCTGCCTACCGGCATGGAAATCTCCGGCGAGATCAAGCCGGGTTACGAAAACGTCCTGACCTTCGAGGCCCTGTCGCTGGTGGCCAAGCTCTCGCGCGCCTTCGAAGGCCGTCGCCAGGAGCTGCTGGCCGCCCGCGCCGAGCGCGTCAAGCGCCTGGATGCCGGCGAGCGCCCCGATTTCCTGAAGGAAACCGAATCGATCCGCACCGGCGACTGGAAGATCGCTCCCATCCCCGAGGCCCTGAAGTGCCGTCGCGTCGAAATCACCGGCCCGGTCGAGCGCAAGATGGTCATCAACGCCTTCAATTCGGGCGCCGACAGCTACATGACCGACTTCGAGGATTCCAACTCGCCGGTATGGGATAACCAGATCAGCGGCCAGATCAACCTGTATGACGCGATCCGTCGCACCATCTCGCTGGAATCCAACGGCAAGAGCTACAAGCTCAACGACAAGATCGCCACCCTGGTGGTGCGTCCGCGTGGCTGGCATCTGGATGAAAAGCACGTCACCCTGGACGGCAAGCGCATCTCCGGCGGCATCTTCGACTTCGCCCTGTTCCTGTTCCACAATGCCAAGGAACAGCTGGCCCGTGGCGCCGGTCCGTACTTCTACCTGCCCAAGATGGAGTCGCACCTGGAGGCGCGCCTGTGGAACGACATCTTCGTCATGGCGCAAAACGAGATCGGCCTGCCGCAAGGCACCATCAAGGCTACCGTCCTGATCGAGACCATCACCGCGGCCTTCGAGATGGAAGAAATCCTCTATGAGCTGCGCGAGCACAGCGCCGGCCTGAACGCCGGCCGTTGGGACTATATCTTCTCCTGCATCAAGAAGTTCAAGAACGACAAGGACTTCTGCCTGGCCGACCGCGCCAAGGTCACCATGACCGCGCCTTTCATGCGCGCCTATGCACTGCTGCTGCTGAAGACCTGTCACAAGCGCGGTGCCCCGGCCATCGGCGGCATGAGCGCGCTGATCCCCATCAAGAACGATCCGGAAAAGAACGCCATCGCCATGCAGGGCATCATCAACGACAAGCGTCGTGATGCCACCGACGGCTACGACGGCGGCTGGGTCGCGCACCCGGGCCTGGTCGAGGCATCCATGAAGGAATTCGTGGCCGTGCTGGGCGACAAGCCCAACCAGTTCGAGAAGCAGCGTCCCGATGTGGAAGTGAAGGCGGCCGACCTGCTGAACTTCCAGCCGGAAACCCCGATCACCGAAGCCGGCCTGCGTTACAACATCAACGTCGGCATCCACTACCTGGGTGCCTGGCTGGCCGGCAACGGTTGCGTGCCCATCCACAACCTGATGGAAGATGCGGCCACCGCCGAGATCAGCCGTGCCCAGGTGTGGCAGTGGATCCGCAGCGCCAAGGGCAATCTGGAAGATGGCCGCAAGGTCACGGCCGACATGGTGCGTGCGATGATTCCCGAAGAGCTGGCCAAGGTGAAGCAGGTCGCCGGCGACGGCCCGACCTACGACCGCGCCGCCAAGATC
>JAFAMT010000356.1 GCA_019233085.1 Herbaspirillum sp. | reverse complement strand
TCGATTTGGCTGCATCTTCATCCGGGATCTGCATGATCCGCTACAAAACAGTGCATAGGCTCTACAATCGCAGCATGACAACACTCAACGATATCGAAGCAGCCGCACAGCGGTTGCAAGGCCAGATCCTGGAGACGCCCTGCGTGGAGTCGCGCACGCTCTCGCAGATCGTCGGCGCCCAGGTCTTCCTCAAGTTCGAGAACCTGCAGTTCACCGCCTCCTTCAAGGAGCGCGGCGCCTGCAACAAGATGGCCGATGTGGCCGCCAGCGGCAATGCCGCGCGCGGTGTGGTGGCGATGTCGGCCGGCAACCATGCCCAGGGCGTGGCCTATCACGCGCAACGGCTAGGCTTGCCGGCCACCATCGTCATGCCGCGCTTCACGCCGGGCGTGAAGATCGAACGCACACGCGGCTTCGGTGCCAACGTGGTGCTCTTCGGCGATACGCTCGAAGCCGCCCGCACCCATGCCTACGAGCTGGCCGAGAAGGAAGGGCTGACCTTCGTCCATCCCTACGACGACGAAGCCATCATCGCCGGCCAGGGCACGGTCGCGCTGGAAATGCTCAAGGCCGTACCCGACCTGGATTGCCTGGTGGTGGCCATCGGCGGCGGCGGCCTGCTGGCCGGGATGGCGGTGGCCGCGCGCGCCATCAAGCCCGAGATCGAGATCGTGGGGGTGCAGACGCGGCGCTTCCCGACCATGGTCAACGCGGTCAAGGGTACCGACCATCCGGTCGGCACCAGTACGATCGCCGAAGGAATTGCCGTAGGCACACCCGGCACGCTCACGCGCGCCATCATCGCGCGTGAAGCCAACGAGTTGCTACTGGTGGATGAGGGCGATATCGAGCAAGCCGTGCTGATGCTGCTGGAAATCGAGAAGACCCTGGTCGAGGGCGCAGGCGCGGCCGGACTGGCGGCGCTGGTGCGCTATCCGGATCGCTTCCGTGGCAAGCGCGTGGGCTTGGTGCTGTCAGGGGGCAATATCGATCCGCTGTTGCTGACGGCCATCATCGAGCGCGGCATGGTGCGCGCCGGTCGCCTGGCGCGGGTCAAGGTCAGTTCCCGCGATGTGCCGGGCACGCTGGCCAGGATCACCGGCATCGTCGCCGAGGCCGGCGCCAATATCGACGAGGTGCACCACCAGCGCGCCTTCACCCTGCTGGCGGCACAGAACGTGGATATCGAACTGGTCTTGCAGACGCGTGGCCGTCCGCACCTGGCCCAGGTGCTGCAAGCGCTGCGGGCCGCCGGCTTCGAGGCCGAGGAACTGCACTAGGGCCCGGAATCGCCTAGCGGCGGCGGTGGAACTGGATCTTCTGTTCCAGCGGCGGAAAGGCATCGCCGCCATCGCCACAACCATCACAGGCGCCACCACCACACCCGCCGGCCTTGGCCGGCGGCAGCAGGCGTCGGCCCAGGGCCTGCCAGTGGGCGCCACGACGTCGCAGCAGCCAGGTCGCCAGGCCTGCCTGGCTGCGCCAGGAAAAGGCCGGTGCCAGCTTGCGCAGCATGAATAGCAGACTGGCCGCGACCAGCGCGCCAATCACCAGGTATTGCCACCACAGTCCGTGCGCGCCACTCATGCCAGCCACCCCGCGATACGATAAGTCAGGAACGACGCCGCATAGGCCAGCACGAACATGTAGCCGAAGGACAGCGCCACCATGCGCCAGGACTGCGTCTCGCGGCGGATGATGGCCAGCGTCGACATGCACTGCGGCGCAAAGGCGAACCACACCATCAGCGATAGGGCGCTGGCCAGCGAGATATGCGCGGCCAGTGCGCTCTGCAAGGCCGCACCTTCCTCGCCGCCGACCGCATAGACGGTGGCCAGCGTGGCCACAGCGGTTTCACGGGCGGCGAAGGCGGGGATCAGCGACAGGCTGATCTGCCAGTTGAAGCCCAGCGGCGCGAACACGTATTGCAGGGTATGGCCGATCATGCCGGCGAAGGAATAGTCGATGGCGGCGCGGGTGGCATCGGCCGGCGCACCCGGGAAGGTGCAGATGGCCCACATCAGCACGGTCAGGGCCAGCATCACGCCGGTCAGGCGCTTGAGGAAGATGGCGCCACGTTCCCACAGGCCCAGCGCGATATCGCGCCAGTGCGGCAGGCGATAGGAGGGCAGCTCCATCAATAGCGCCCGCTCCTGGCGCGAGCGGCTGATGCGCTTGGCCACCCAGGCCACGAACATGGCCGCGGTAATCCCCGCCACATACAGGCAGAACAGCGCCAACCCCTGAAGGTTGAAAATGCCCAGCACGGCGCGGTGCGGAATGAAGGCGCCGATCAGCAACGCATACACCGGCAGGCGTGCAGAACAGGTCATCAGCGGCGCCACCAGGATGGTGGCCAGGCGGTCACGCGGATCGGTGATGCTGCGCGTGCCCATGATGCCGGGAATGGCACAGGCAAAGCTGGAGAGCAGGGGGATGAAGGAACGGCCCGACAGGCCCACCGAGACCATCAGCTTGTCCAGCACGAAGGCCGCACGCGGCAGGTAGCCGGATTCTTCCAGCAACAGTATGAAGAAGAACAGCACCAGGATCTGCGGCAGGAAACCCAGTACCGTCCCCAGCCCGGCCAGCAGGCCGTCGGTCACCAGGCCGCGCAGGGGCCCTTCCGGCAGCCATTCGCCGACCACGCCGCCAAGCGTGCCAAAGCCGTCTGCGATGGCATCGGTCATCGGCTTGCCGAGGGCATAGACCGCCTGGAACACCAGGAACATCGTCAGCGCCAGCAACAGCACGCCCAGGACGGGATGCAGGGCGACACGATCGATCGCGTCATCGCGGCGATCGGTCGGCGCCGGCATTACCACGGTATCGGCCAGGATGGCGCGCACCTCGGCATGCAGGTCGGCCGGCACGGTGGCCACCTCCAGGGCGGCCGGCTCGGCCGTATCGATGGCCTTCACCAGCGCGGCAGCGCCACCGCGCCGCACGGCGATGGTCTCGATGACCGGCATGCCCAGGCGCTGCGCCAGGGCCGGCACATCGATGCGGATGCCGCGGCGGGCCGCCGCATCCATCATGTTCAGCGCCAGTACCATGGGACGGCCGATGCGCCGCACCTCCAGCACGAAGCGCAGGTGCAGGCGCAGGTTGGTGGCATCGGCCACGCAGACGATCAGGTCGGGGATGGCCTCGCCCGGATACCGGCCCTGCAGCACCCCCTGGGTCACGCGCTCATCGGGGCTGACCGATTGCAGGCTGTAGGCGCCTGGTAGGTCGACCACGCGCACGGAGCGTCCCGAGGGCGCGGTGAAGCTGCCGGACTTGCGTTCCACGGTCACACCGGCATAGTTGGCAACCTTCTGGCGCGCCCCGGTCAATTGGTTGAACAGCGCCGTCTTGCCGCAGTTGGGATTGCCCACCAGGGCGATATTGAGTGCGCCGCCGCTCATGCTGCCACTCCCTTAGCCGCCTGCAGTTCGACCCGCTGGGCTTCGGCGCGGCGCAACGCAAAGCGCGTCGACCCGATCTGCACCACGATGGGATCGCCCCCCCAGGGTGCGGTCGCCACGATGCGTACCGGCTCGCCATGGACGAATCCCAGGTCGCGCAAGCGCGCCGCGACGGCGTCAGCCGTGTGCTGGTCGGCAACATAATCAACGATGGCGGCAACGCCCTTGGCGAGTTCAGTCAGACGCATGATGTTCTTGTGTGTTCAGAATCGATAAGCATTCTCATTATATTCCTTCACTCTTGCAGATGCCTGACCGCTTCTGCCGCCTGTCCTGAAGTGCGACGATTTGACGCAACAGCATCCCGCTCCGGAGCAGGGCGAGCAGGATGAATGATGAAAAAAACACAACATGCGTGGCAAGGTAAGGGTTTTCTTTTATCATCTGGACAATAAAGTCCGCGAAGCTGTCGTTTCTTCGTCCAACAGGTCAAAAATTTCCATGCGTAAATTTTTGCGTCGCACTATACTTTCCAGAGTTTCCTTACGGAAATTCACGTTTGGCGCTTCAAATCTGTCGTTTTCTGCAGCGCTTGGCGATGCGCAGGAAGCGATGGGGACGCCAGCGTCCGGGAACCGGCGAGGCATCCGCATGGGGGCGGAATCGTCGGGAAGATCGATTCACGCAGGCGGTTGCGGCCCTTGCACGGCCGTCTCTGCAACAAGAACAACATGAATCAACATCCAGCAGGCCCAGCCGAATCCGAGATGCCGCAGCAGATGCCGCTGCGCTCACTGCTCAACGAAATCAGTGCCTTGACCTTGCACGTCCAGCAGCTCAGTCGCATGGCGGGGGAAGCCAGTGCGCTGATCGAGCACAGCCAGATGCCGGCCCCGATCGATCCGGAACCGCTGGCGGCCCAGCCCACGCAAGATCTGGAAGGAACGACCCAGCGGGTCGAGCTGGAAGAGGCCATCATCGCCATCTTCGAAGAGGTCTTCGGCCCGCGCACCGACACGCTGGAGCGCCAGATGAGCATGAGCCTCATCGCCGAGTACGGCCCGGCGGCCTTCGTGCAGAAGGTGCTGTGGGGCGAGGAGATCAGCGACATCGCCCTGACCATTGCCCTGGAACGCATGCTGCCGGCGCTGGAACAACTGGTGGAGGAATATCCGGCCGCCTTCCTGACGCAAGCCAATTCGGTGCTGGGCCGCTTCAAGCCGGCCAGCGACGCCTGATCCCTCAAGCCTGGTCCTTGTCAGCCTGACCACCGGCGCGCCGCAAGGAGCGCTGCAGGTGCGCGGAAAAGCGCGACGCGGCAATCGACTGGCGGTGGTATGCCAGCGAAAGCTGGGCGCGTGGCGCCGGTTCACGGATCTCGATATAGCGCACCTGGGCCAGCTGCACCTGCTCGATGGCTTCGGGCACGATGGAAATGCTCAGGCCCGAGGCCACCAGGTTGATGGCCGAGGTCAGCTGCGGCGCCAGCTGGATCACCTGCGGATCGAAGCCGGCCGCCTGGCAGGCAGTGAAGATGTTGTCGTACAGCGCCGAACCCTTGCCACGTGGCACCATGATGAAATTCTCCCCGGCCAGGTCCTGCAGCAGCAGCGACTTGCGCCGCGCCAGCCGGTGCGAGCACGGCAGCGCCACCTTCAGCTTCTCGGCAGGCAACTCCACCACCCCCAGTTCGGCTGAGGGCGTGGTGACGATGCGCACGAAAGCCGCATCGAGCTGGGAGGCCGCGATATCGGCCAGCAACTGCTCGGTGATGCCTTCGCTGAGTGAAATCTCCAGCTTGCGATGACGTTCGCGGAACTGCTGCAAGGCATGGGAGACCAGTGGATGAAACACCGCCGATGACGTGAAGCCCATGCGCAGCAAACCCACCTCGTCACTGGCGGCCTGCTGAGCCGCGCGCAGTGCCTGCTCGGCATCGTCCACCGCCTTTTGCGCATGCGGCAGGAACACCCGCCCCACCTCCGACAATTCCACACCGTGTGAAGTACGCAAGAAGAGGGCGCCGCCGATCTCTTCTTCCAGCGACTTGATCTGCATCGACAGCGGCGGCGGGCCGATGCCGACCTTTTCGGCAGCGCGCGTGAAGCTGCGCTGTTCGGCCACCTACCAGCTCATCGTGCTGGCATTGTTCTGTTCGGGTTTCGCCACCTTCTCGCTGCTGTATTGCGTGCAACGGCTACTGCCGATCTTCGCCCGCGAATTCAACATCGGTGCAGCCAGTGCCTCGCTGGCGCTGTCGACCGGCTTGCTGGCGCTGTCCATTCTGCTGGCCGGATTGGTCTCGGAACGCTACGGCCGCAAGGAACTGATGTTCGCCCCTGGCCACCGCCGCCTGCTGCAACCTCCTGGCCGGCGTAGCGCCCACCTGGCACCTGATCCTGGCCGCACGCGCCCTCGAAGGCCTGGCCCTGGGTGGCGTGCCGGCCGTGGCCATGGCGATCGCGGAATTCCCGCAGTTGGAGCAAAGCGTGGTGCGCTCTGCGGTGAAGCGCATGTTGAACCAGAAGATCTATCCGGCCACGCCGTCCATCTCCAAGGAAGCCTTCCTGGCCGGCCTGGACCTGCAAGTCCCCATCGGTAACATCAAGGCCGGGCAATCTCAACGCATAGGCGATTTGCTCTTCGGTAAATCTCGAACGTTTCATGGCTACTCCTTGCCCGTTTCGGGGCGCTGAGAAGCAACCTTACCTCTAGTTTTGACCTGTACAGATATTCCGAGGCAGATCACCTGCTCAGTAGATAATCCTAAAAGGAAATCAAAATGAGCAAGGTCATGGAGGAAGAATTCAAGCGTTGGACAGCCAAGCGCAAAGCGGCGCTGGTGATGGAAATCATCTTGGGAAAGCAGACGGTAGCGGACTGGATCGGCTTCTATAACCACCGCCGGCCACATCAGGCGTTGGGAATGAAGACACCAGCTGAGGCGTTTGCCTTAGCTGCTTGAGGTGAGCAGGTTTCGCTGGGTCATTACACGTGCTGCGGGATGCATGATGAGGAGTCATGCCATGAAGAGAAGCAAAGTCGAAGAGGTGTATATAGTAAATTACTTCATGGACGAAAATTTTATCGAAATGATTGAACGCCTCCTCAACTACAAGAGCATCCAAACGCCTTCCAGAGAGGCTTGGTAGAGAGAAATAAGCTGGGGCAATGCATACCACGCGTAGTCGATTCGATATATCGACAATGCGTTTTCAAAGAGCAAAGAAAAGCTATTATGGGATTTTTTTACACGGCACCTGCGATGAGAAATGATGGTACCGGCCGGCACTATCATTTCACATCTAATCTTAAAAAAATCAGAGATGGAGGTGAGCTATGGGCCGGTGCCGATGGTTCAGTGTATCTCGTCGCTCATGGAGCCAACTATAAGCTTGGAATCAATTCAGATCTTACAAAGTTGCAGGTTGTGGTCTTCGAAGCCGAGTGTGGAGTTACCTTCACAAGAAAGCCCTTCCTCCCGCTCTACGATCTTTGGAAGCGAAAACGCGGCGAATTTACGTCAAAATTTGCAAACGATGTTGTAATCAAAAAATTTCGGGAAGGAACGCTACGAGTCTGTGATCAAAATCTATCTGCAATTTTCGTAGATGAGGCGTCTTACAGGAAACACCAGCGTTATGAGCTGAGATTGTCGTGGAGCCGGCTAGTTAGCCGACATATCTTCACCGGTTACGAGGCCTCAATACTTTGGATATGGCTTATGTCGTCTTGGCCACGCTTAGGGTTAGCTTTCTTTTTTGCGCAGTATCTCTTTTTTACCCCACTTGGTGCAGTGGTTTGCCTCTACTACGGACGCAAAACTGGTCGGCTAACTTTGCAGATGCTTTTCCCCAAGATTTTCCCCCAAGCTGATGCCACGTAGCTCATGAGTGCACGCGCCGACCTCGACCTTGATCGAATACGCCTGGCGCAGTACACGCTCAAATCACCACAATCTAGGATCATTTCGGATTCTCGATAGTTTGCGTGTGCCCAAGTTATTTACTACTGGAAGTTCCATGTAACCGCATCAATCGCGATAGCGTCAGGATGACATCTTGGGAGCGAAAAATGGCGGTAACTTCGATGGCCAGGCATTCCGGGGTGTAACCTTCACGAGGATTTCTCTGTGGCGAATTTAGAAAGCTGTCGGGCCTATTGTCAATGTGCCTTAAGGTGATTCCACGTTACGCCGATACAGCTTTTCGCAAGGCCATGACAATGGCAATTGCTTTCTCTAGAACTTCTTCTTGACTATGCAAGCGAAAGTCGTCCTTCAGTTGTGCTAATCCGTCCTTGGTCTCGGTGCTGACGCGAACGTTGATCCGTCCAGCCGGATTTGAAATGAAGCCAGGAATATTTTGTGCAGGGGACGCATCCTGCGGCTTGGACTCATTCTGTAGTCTTGATTTGTTCTTCGATCCTTTAGGTCTTCCCATCTTTATCTCCTTGCTATGTTGATTTGCTCTCCGAATTGACCCTCTCCATCTGACCCAGCTTCCATTGCCTTCCTAAGGCTGCCGCGCAGTCATACCGTCTCTCTTAGCCAAGTTCGCCTACCCAATTATCCCATCTTCGCCCTCAAACTCTCCTTTCTCAGTACATTCCTCTTCTGGCATCTCGTCCTCCTCGACATACCAGTCAATCCAATCGTCCTCAGAAACACGGGCTCTCTCGCCTAGTATTTTGTCGACGGAGCCGATCAGGAACATATCGATATTCGCTGGTCCACTTGATTGACTGTGTTCTATCGGACTAATTTCCCTTGCGGTGCGCTTGTAGTACTCTTCGATGGTGCGCTCAGTGAGCGCAGGAACCCTTTCACCCAGGCGCTCGCGCCAGCTTTCCAGTTCGTTTGCAATATCCTCGAAAACACGCTTTGCCGGTTGGCCCCCATCGTGGATGTTGTCCCATGCCCATAGGCCCAGCGTATGACCTTGA
>JAFAMT010000204.1 GCA_019233085.1 Herbaspirillum sp. | reverse complement strand
CAGCCCAGCACGGCTGCGGCCTTGCTGGCCAAGGTGAGCGGCGGCGATATCTCGCAGATCTATGGCAGGTTGAGTGCCAATGGCACCGTGGTGTTGTTCAACCCCAATGGCGTGGTGGTCGGCCCCAGCGGGACCATCGATGCGGGTCGCTTCATCGCTACTTCGCTGGCCATCAGCGATAGCGACTTCCTGGCCGGCAAGCTCAATTTCGCCAGCCAGGGCAGTGCCGGCCTGGTGGATAACCAGGGAACCATCCAGTCGGCCACCGGTGGCAGCGTCTACCTGATCGGTGCCAACGTATCCAACAGCGGTGTCATCCGCAGCCCGCAGGGCGAGGTGATCCTGGCCGCCGGCCAGACCGTGACCCTGGCCGATACGGCCACGCCGGGCGTGACGGTGAACGTGACTGGCAGCGCCGCGGCCGTCACCAACCTGGGGAGCATCACCGCGGAAGCCGGCCGTATCGGCGTGGCCGCCGGCCTGATCAACAACAGTGGCGTCATCAACGCCTCCAGCGTGGTGCGCGAGGGTGGACGGATCTTCCTGCGCGCCTCGCAGAACCTCACCACCACGGCCAGCTCCAGCATCAGCGCCGATGGCACCCACGGCGGCAACATCAGCCTGGTGGCGCAGAACCAGGCCTTCATCGACGGTGACGTCTCGGCCACCGGCGCAGCCGGGCAGGGTGGTTACGTGGAGACCTCCGGCCTGAAGAAGCTCGATGTGGTCAAGGTACCCAAGGTCGGTGCGGGCGGCAGCTGGCTGATCGACCCTTATGACCTGCAGGTCGTGGCCGGCGGTGCTGCCGTCATGATCCCCGACAATGACTGCAATTGCTACGCCGTGACGTCCTCAGGCAGTGTTTCCCAGATCGGCGCCAACACCATCGCCGGGCAGCTCAATGCCGGCGTCAACGTGACCCTGGCCACCGGTACCGGCGGCAACCAGGCGGGCAACATCACCGTCAGTGCCGACATTGCCAAGACCGGCAACCTGAGCAGCACGCTCACGCTCAACGCGGCCAACAACATCAGCATCAATGCCAACATCACCAGCACCAGCAGTACGCTGGGCCTGACCCTGCATACCGGTGCCGGGGATGATGTCAACTATGACGCCACGCGCTTGAGCACCATTGGCAATGGCGCGCGGGTGCAGCTCAATGGCGGCACCCTGAACGTGCGGGACGGCATCGAGGGATCGGGCAACCTGTCCATCGCCAACGGCACGCTCAGCCTGGGAACCGGTGGCACGCTCAATGCGGGCAGCTTGCAACTGGGCAGCGCCGGCACGCTCACGCTGGAGAACGCCCAGGTCAACCTCAACGCGCTGAGCAATAACGGCACCGTGCGCCTGGCCAGTGGCTACAACAACATCAGCGTGGCCAATGGCCTGGACAACAACGGCACCATCTACGTCAATACCAGCGGCCGGCTGCAGACCAGCCAGGGCGTGAACAACAATGCCGGCGGCCAGATCCTCTTCAACGGTTCCGGCGCCACCTTCACGACCGCGGGCGACGGCCAGTGGGTCAACAACGGCACCCTCAACGTCAGTGGCAGTGGCCAGACGGTGAGCCTGTCCAGCAAGGGTGGCCTGCTCAACAACGGCAATCTCTCCGTGAGCAACAACGCGACCTTGCTGGCCACCGGCACCGGCAGCCTGAGCAACAACGGCACGGTGACCCTGGGCGGCGGCACGCTGTCCTTCTATGACATCACCAACAACCAGAACGGCACCATTGCCGGCAACGCCACCCTGATCGCATCAGACCTGGTGAGCAACAATGGCAAGCTGGCCCCCGGTGGCGACGGCAGCACCGGCAACATGACCATCTCCGGCAACTTTACCCAGGGCGCCACCGGGGTGACGATGATCGACTTCGCATCCGACTCCGTCACCGACCGGATCACCTTCGGCGGCGCCGTGGTCACCCTGGGTGGCACGCTGAAGACACGCTTGCTGGCCAGCTATGTGCCTGGCCTGAATGCCAGTTTCAGGCCGCTGGTCGCGGGTGCCGGCTTCGGTAGCAGCTATTTCCGCTATGTGAGCGGCGATGTGATCACCGTCAATGGCACGCCCAGCATGATCAAGGCGGTCTACGATGGCGAGGCGGGACTGCGCCTGTCCTTCATGGCGGGTCAGAATTTCTACGCGGTCAACTCCGACGTCGGCTGGGGTAGCAGTGCCTCCTGGCAGGACGCCAATGGCCAGCGCATCAGCACCTACCTGCCGACCCAGGTCGATACGGTAGTCGTCAACAGCAGCGTGACAGCCGTGCACGGCGATGGCAATGACGTCATCGGCGGCCTGCAGGTCAACAGCGGTGGGCAATTGCAGCAGCAGTCCGGCAACCTCACGGTGTCGGGTAACTCCACCATCGCCGGTACCGCCAATGTCACCGGTGGCGCCCTCACGCTCAATGGCAGCAATGCCCTGGCCGGTAGTGTGATCCTCAGTGGTGGGGCCCTGACCACCAGCGGCACCACCAACATCACGGGGACCCTCAATGTGTCCGCCGGCAATGTCACGCTCAACGGCACCAGCACCGGCAATGGCACCCTCACCATCGGTAGCGCCGCCAACGTCAACAACGATGATGACGGGCCCCATAACCAGAACGTCCAGATGCCGGTCAGCGGTGCCAATGTCACCATCGCCAATGCCTCGCAGGCCAGCCTGAACGTGCGACTCAACAATGGCAACCTGACCCTGGCCGGCAGCGCTCGCTTGGCCACGCTGAACGTGGCCAACGGTACGGTGACCGGCAATAGCGGTTCGCAGTTGTCGGTCTCGGAGGCATTTACCCAGACCGGTGGCTCGCTGAACCTGGCCGATGCGGCCTTGTCGCAGTCCAGCGGTGCTCTGGCCGTGGGCAATATCACCGCCAACCACCTGGTGCTGGAAGCGCAGAATGGCAATATCACCCAGAACAGCGGGACCAGCCTGCACGTGACTACGCAATTGCTGGCCTCGGCCAACAGCGGTATCGCGCTCAACCAGACCGGTAACCAGATCGCAGGCTTTGCCGCCTACAACCGTGGCACCGGCGACATTGCACTGACCAACCACCTCAACACCACCGATGCCAGCGTGGTCACGCTCAATGGCCTCTACACGGCACGCGGCAATATCACGGTCGACAATACCGGCGGCATGGCCACGGCGGCGCTGGGCAGCAGTGCCGACTTCCTGGCCAGCCTGCCCTCCGGTCCCGGTGTGCAGGCCGTGACGGTGGCCGACCGCCTGGCCACCTTGGGTATCACTACCAATGGCCAGGTCAAGAGCGCCAACGGTTCGGTCAGCCTGATCACGCATAGTCCACTGACCATCGGTAGCGGTGGCGTCAGCGCCACGGGCAATATCGTGCTCACGGCGGGCAGTTCCAACGCGTCCAACGACAACCTGGTCATCAATGGCGTGGTGGTCTCGCTGGGCGGCAACATCACGCTGCGCGCCGGTGATTCCATGACCATCAATGCCAATATCTCCACCTCGCCGCCGGGCGTGGCGCTGCTGTCAGTGGATTCGGGGGCGGTGATCGGTTACGCCCGCGGCGTGACCATTACCGATGCCAACGGTACGCGCACTCCGGTGCCCGCCACCACGACCAGCAACACCAGCCAGACCGACCAGGCGGTGCAACAGCAGCAGAACCAGCAGACCCAGAACCTGCAGAGCACGCTCAGCAACGCGCAACTGGCCGATACGCAGGTACAGCCGGCCAGCGATGTGGTGCAGCAGAACAATGCCGGCGGACAGACCGCGGGCGGGACCTTGGGCAATTTTGGCGACGAGGGCGGCGACAAGAAGCAAGCCAAGAAACCCCTGCCCATGTGCACCTGAGCCAGCGAGATCGACGACATCATGAATTCGTTTAAACCGAACCTGTCGCAGGCGCTCCGTCACGGCCTGCTGTCCCTGGGCCTGGCCCTGTTCATGCTGGGTGCTGCGGCGCTGGCGCAGGCCCAGGTGGTGGGGCAGGTGACCCATCTCTCGGGTGTGCTCACGGCGCGCCATGCCGATGGCACGCGCGTGGTGTTGACCGTGAAATCGGCCATCCAGCAGGGCGACAGCCTCATCACCGAGCGCGAGACCTATGCCCGCGTGAAGTTCGTTGACGACGCCGAGATCGTGCTGCGTCCGGGTAGCGAAGTGGCCGTCAGCAAGTACATCTATGACGAGCAGAAGCCGCAGAACGACTCGGTGGCCATTGGTCTGGTCAAGGGCGGCCTGCGCGCGGTGACCGGCCTGGTCGGCAAGCGCAACCACGAGGCGGTCAACTTCGACACGCCCACGGCCACCATCGGCATTCGTGGCACCCATTTCGGCGCACTGTATTGCCAGAACGATTGCGGCGGCGTTCCTACCCCGAGCGGTCAGCCGCTCGGCAATGGCTTGCACGTGGATGTGCTGAGCGGGACGATCCAGGTCAGCAATGCCGGTGGCAGTGCGCTGTTCAATGCCGGCCAGTTCGGTTACGTGGCGGGGCCAACCCAACCGCCGGTGATACTGCCGCCGGGCCAGGGGTTCTCGGTGACCATGCCGCTGGCCATCAGCAGCAATGCCAACAACGGCAACCAGAAGATCGGTGCGGCCAAGCTGGATGCCTGCGTGACCCAATAGCCAGGACGGCGCGGCCAGTCCCATGAAAAAGGGCGCCTGCACTTGCGTGCGGGCGCCCTTGTCATCTGGGCCCTGGGCGTGGCCGGATCAACATTCCAGGATGCTGCCGGACTCCAGCATGCGTGGACGGTGGGGGCCGCTGCCCACTGCGATCTCGTCGGCGATCTGCTGCAACTGGCCGGGTTTGGCATGGGTGATCCATACCTCCGGACGCGACTGCAGTTGCTGCAGTTCGTCCAGCAGCAGGCTGGGACACAGGTGCTTGGACAGCAGCGCCAGTTCGCGCTCGCCATTGGCGAAGGCCGCCTCGATGATGAGGTGGCGCAATTGCCCGATCTGGTTGAGCGCGCTCCACAACGGCGGGCAGGTCGTGGTATCGCCCGTGAAGGCCAGCGATGCGCCGCTGGTTTCGTTGCGCAAGTGGTAACCCACCGCCGGCACCGTATGGGCGGCGGGCAGCGGCGTGATGCTGCGTTGGCCGATGCGCACCGTCTGGCCGGGTTCGATGGTGGCAAAGCGCAGGAAGGCTTGCTCGGGTGTCGGGATCACGCTGAAATCGGGCCAGATGTGCCAGTTGAAGATGTGCTTGCGGATGATCTCCAGCGTCGCCGGCGTGGCATGCATGGTCAGCGGCGTGCTGCGCATGTCGCCCACGCTGTCGATCATCAGGGGCAGGCAGGCGATGTGGTCGAGGTGGGCATGGGTGATGAAGACATGGTCGATGGCGGCCAGTCGTTGCAGCGACAGGTCGCCCACGCCGGTGCCTGCATCGATCAGGATATCGCCATCGACCAGCAGCGAGGTGGTGCGCATGCCATTGCCACCGATGCCGCCACTGCAGCCGAGAATTTCTACACGCATCATCAATGCCAATCAAAGGGTTGGACGTTGCCGCCGGCGCTGCGCACTATCTTCGCAAAGTGGCCGGATGTAGCCTGAAAACCCGCGCCAGTACTGCCTTGCCGGGGAGTGTGGTGATTTATGCAACAGTTCAGGATGTTAAGGGATTCAAGCATGCAAATCAATCAGGATCTCGGCACCGTGGCGTGGTTGTCGCCACGGACCCGAGCCTGCCGGGCCATTGCAAGGGCCAGGCCCAGGCGCCGGATCCAAGCGCAGAATTGCAGCCCAAATCCCCCCAAGCTCGCCGCAAGACGCGGCCATGGCGCATCTTAGAATCGCCACAATGCCATAAGAGCACCCGTGAGAAGTGCGCATCGGCCAGATCCCGGGCGTGCTCACGCAGTCCCATTTGCCCACGTCAACGCTTCAGGAGCAGCATGTTGCCAGCAATCAATCACGCCGCCTACGCCTGCCTTCGCGCTTCTTGCCGCGTTGCGGAGATTGCTGCATGAGCCATCCCGATCCGACCACGACACCCGGGCCACAGCGCGATATCGCCTATCGGCTGGAACGGCTCACCGAGCTGTGCCGCGAGCTGGGCAGCAATCGCGATATCCCCCTGCTGCTCGAACGCATCCTGCTGACCGCCAAGGACATCGCGCAAGCCGACGGCGGCACGCTCTATCGCATCGACGACAGCGCTCGCAGCCTGCAGTTCTATATCTCGGTCAACGATACCCTGGCAATGCACCAGGGCGGCAGCAGCGGCACGCCGATCTCCATTCCCGACATCGCCCTGACGCTGCCCGATGGCCAGCCCAACCTGGCGGCGGTGGCGGCCTATGCGGCCAACACCGGCAAGTCGGTCAACATCGCCGACGTGTATCAGGCCAGCGGCTTCAACTTCAATGGCATGCGGCTCTTCGACGAGAAGTATGGCTACCACTCCAAGTCCATCCTGACGGTCCCCATGCAGGACCACGAGGGCGAGCTGGTGGGGGTGCTGCAGCTGATCAACGCCATCGACGCGGCCACCGGCGAGGCCGTGCCGTTCTCCGAGACCGACCAGCACTTCATCGAGGCACTGGCGTCGCAGGCGGCCATGGCGATGACCAACCAGCAACTGATCCAGCGCCTGGAACACCTGTTCGAAAGCCTGATCAGGCTCATCAACATCGGCATCGGCGAGAAATCGCCCCACACCGGCCGTCACTGCGAGCAAGTGCCGCAACTGGCCATGATGCTGGCCGAGGCTGCGCACGAGGCGACCGAGGGGCCGCTGGCGGACTTCCGCATGACCGAGGCCGACCGCCGTGAACTATGGCTGGCCGGACTGCTGCATGACTGCGGCAAGATCAGCACGCCCACCCATATCGTGGAAAAGTCGACCAAGATGGAAACCATCTTCGACCGCATCCACCTGGTCGATACCCGTTTCGAAGTCCTCAAGCGTGATGCCGAGATCGCCGTGTTGCAGGAAAAGCTGGCCCTGGGCGCGGCCCTGACGCCAGCGCAGGCCGCTGAGCTCGATGCGCGCCTGCTGGCCCAGCTGGCCCGGCTGGAGGAGGAGCGCAACTTCCTGCGCAAGATCAATGTCGGTACCGAGGGCATGCAGCCGGAAGACCAGCAACGCGTCCTGGAGATCGCCGCACGCCAGTGGCGCGGCCCGGACGGCCAGTTGCGCGCCCTGCTGGACGAGGAGGAAGCCGGCAACCTGCGCATCCGCGCCGGCACCCTCAACGATGCCGAGCGCCAGATCATCAACAACCACATCGTGATCACCATCAAGATGTTGGAGTCGCTGCCCTGGCCCAAGCAGCTCGCCCGGGTCACCGAGTTCGCCGGTGGCCACCACGAGCGCGTCGATGGCAAGGGCTATCCCAAGGGGCTCACGCGCGAGCAGATGTCGGTACAGGCGCGCATCATGGCGGTGGCCGATATCTTCGAGGCGGTCACGGCCGCCGACCGTCCCTACAAGCGCGGCAATTCGCTCAACGAGGCGGTCGAGATCCTGGCCGGTTTCAAGGCCCGCAACCATATCGATCCGGACCTCTTCGACCTGTTCGTGCGCGAGCGCATCTACGAGAAGTACGCCGCGAAATTCATGCATCCGAGCCAGATCGACGAAGTCGACCTTTCGCGCATTCCCGGACATGAACCCTGAAATCGCCGGCCCACATGGGTTATGCTTGGGCCTGGACCAGCGGCCTTGGCCGCGGCATGACAGCGCATCGAGGAAAAGCAACACGTGTCTGAGGCAGTAATCCGTACATCCCCCCCCGCCGGCCCCTCCGCCAGTTTCTTCAGCCGCCATTGGCGCGGCCAATATTCCCTGGGCCGCTCCTACTGGCTGCATACGGTGCTGCTCAGTTCGCTGGTGCCGGCCCTGGCCATCTCGGTACTGGCACGGCTGACCAATGACATGCCGGCGCGCTATGGCATGGCCGGCGTGCTCGGCATCGCCGCCTTCAGCTATGTGGCCTGGACCTGGGGCGTCTGCGGTTGCTGGCGTTCGGCCAGTGCGCATGTGGCGCGTGGTGGCCGGCGCTGGGCCGAGGTGGTGGTCAAGTTCCTCATCGTCTGCGGTGTCATCAGCATGGTCACCAGTACCCTGCGCGCCATTCCGTCGCTGCATGAGCAGATCGATATTGCCCTGGGACGGCAACTGGGTCCGCCGGTGGTCTACCAGCTGCGCGTGGATGGCAAGTCCCTGCTCCTGCAAGGCGGCATGAACGATGGCGCCGCCGAAGGCCTGGAGCGCATGCTGCAGCAATCGCCCTCGGTGAAGACGGTGGTGTTGTACTCGGCCGGTGGCTGGGTGCGTGAAGGCCGCCTGGTGGGGGAGGTGATCCGCCGCCACCAGCTCAATACCTATGTCGAGCAGGAATGCTCGTCCTCCTGCACCCTGGCCTTCATGGCCGGGCGCGACCGTGCCATGGATCCGCGCGCCCACATCGGCTTCCACACGCTCTATACGGTGGGGGGCGACGATCGCATCAACAAGAGCTTCGACCGCAAGCTGACCTTCGATACCTACGGCAAGCTGGGGCTGCCGCATGAGTTCATCGAACGCATCGCCGATACCCCGGCTAGCCAGAGCTGGTACCCGGAACTGGGCCAGTTGCTGCAGGCCGGCGTATTGACCCGCCTGGCGCCCGGCGGGGAGACGGCGCAGATCGCCACCATCGCCACCTCGCGCGACATCCTGGAAGCCGAATTCAAGAAGGGGGCGCTGTTCGACATCATGGCGCGCTACCACCCCAGGGAATTTGCCCGCACCATCGACCTGGCCTGGGCCAAGGCCCAGGCACATGCCCCGGATGCCGAGATCCTGGCGGTCGGGCGCGAGCAGGTCGGCATGCTCAGCCGTCGCCTGTTGCCGATTGCCTCGGACCAGTCGCTGGCCGAATTCCAGCAATTGCTGCTGGACCAGGCGGTCGCCCTGCGCGGCATCAGCGCGGCGGCCTGCACCGAACTGATCTATCCGCGCTCGCGTGCCGATGCTGCCGCCGGGCGCGAGGCGCCGCAGGCGGTGCTGCCGCAGGAGTTTGCCAACCGCGAACAGCTGATGACCCAGCACCTCCTGCGTGACGCCGACCCGGCCAATGCGGCGCGCTTCACGCTGGCCGAACGCACCCACGTGATCCGTCAGGCGCTGGCGCCGCTGACCCAGGACCAGCTCAAGCTGTTGTCCTCGCCGCTGCGCCGGGCGCAGGACCCGGAAGGGACCTGCGATGCCTCCATCGCCTACCTGCGTGCATTGAACCAGCTGCCCCCGGAGACCCGTCGTATCGCCCTGCGGGTGCTGTATTCCCGCCAGTGAGCCCGGCGGCGTCTAGCCCGTCAACGCTGCATCCATCTCCCGCGCGCTATCGAGGAATACGCCGCGCAGCCACTCTATGCCCGGATCATTGGTGCGATAGCGGTGCCACTGCATCATCTGGTGCATCTCTGCCAGGGCCAGCGGACTCTCCTTGAGCACGACCGGCAAGTGCGCCGTCATCTGGCGCGCCAGCCGGCTATGGACGGTGACGATGCGGTCACTGCCTTGTACCAGCGCCAGGGACGAGGCAAAGCTGAAACTGGTGACCTCCACGCGCCGGGCGAAGCCCAGTTTCCTGGCCATCCAGGCCTCCACCGAGCTGGCGTTGGCCCCCGGCGGGACCATGACCACATGGCCGGCCCGCATGTAGCGCTCCATGGTCAGCTCCCCCTGCGCCAACGGGCTGTCTCGCCACACCACGCAGACATGGCGCTCGCGGAAGACTTCTTCGGCGGGATGATCGGGGGTGCAGAATTCCTGCGGCATGACCAGCAGGTCCACTTCGGCCCGATCGAGTGAACGCGTCGGGTCCTGCACCTGCGGCATCAGGGCAAAGCGGATATGGGGCCCCTGCGCATGGGCGCGCGCCAGCACGTGCGGCATCAGCACGGTGAGCGTGAAGTCGGAGACCGAGATGCGGAACTCGCGCGTCGATTCGGCCGCAACGAAGGCGGGCTGGGCCGCAATCGAGCCTTCGATGCGCCGCAGGACATCATTGACCGCATCGCGCAATACCTCTGCGCGCGGGGTCGGCTCCATGCGGCGGCCGACCTGGATCAGCAGCTCGTCGTCGAAATACTCGCGCAGGCGCGCCAGGGCATTGCTCATGGCGGATTGGCTCAGATGGATCTTTTCTGCGGCGCGGCTGATGCTCTGTTCCGTCAGCAGGGCGTCCAGGGCGACCAGCAGATTGAGGTCGAGCTTGTTGAAACGCATGGCGCTTGTCTCCGTTGTCTTGTCTGGTTTTGCCGGCCCTCTTGATGGTGGATGTGGGGCGGTCAATGTATTGATGCGGTCCATATCATGAATCAAAACAATCCATTTGATCAATATCAAGGCCACTCTTAAGCTTCATCCATCCGCTGCATGGCCCCACCAGAAAGGGCCGGCGCGGCAAGCCGGCAGTGCATCCCATGCATCGCTGTTCGGCCTGGCCAGCAAAAGATGCCGTTACGGCCCATACAACGCCAGGCAGGGTTGGAGACAAGGAGACAGAAGTGAAGAGAGGATTCGTGCCGGCTTGCCGGCTGGCGGGGTGCGCCCTGCTGAGTGTGTTCGGCATGCAGGCGGCCCAGGCCTTCGAAGGCGGCGTGGCGCCCTTCCCCACCGGCTCGACCGGTGAATACATTGCGGCGCTGCCACCCATCCCCGGGCTGTTTGCGGTCGAGCAGTTCAACTACAGTTCGTCCAGCGGCCTGTACGACAACAAGGGCAACAAGCTGCCGATTCCCTTCAGCTCGTCGGCCACCTCGGTCACCACGCGTCTGCTGGCCTCCTACGGGGTCGAGTGGCTGGGCGCCAAGGTCTACACGCAACTGGTCTTGCCGGTGGTGGCCCTGCATACGGAAGTGGCCGGTCATGGCGAGTCCCACAACGGTCTGTCCAATGTCACCGTCACGCCGGTGCTGCTGCGCTGGGATGTGGCCGCGCATACCAACGTGACGGCCGGTTTTGATATCGCCCTGCAGACCGGATCCTACAACCCGGCGCGCACCAGCGTGGCTGTCGGTTATACCTCCTGGCAACCGGTGCTGGCCATCCGTCACAACAATCCCGAGGGCCTGGACCTGGGCATCTCCAACCGCCTGCTCATCAACGACACCAACAGTTCCACCCACTACCGTTCCGGCAGTGCCTATGTCGCCGACTTCATCGGTGGCTGGAATATCGGCAAGTGGAAGGTCGGCCTCACCGGTTCCTACCTGAACCAGTTCACCGACGACCGCCAGAACGGCGTCGATATCACCGGCAACCGTGCGCGCACCTTCGCACTGGGGCCGACGGTGGCCTACAACGCCGGCCCATTCAGCATCAACATGAATTACCAGAAAGGCCTCTACGCCGCCAACACGGCCAAGAGCGACGCCGTCTGGATCAACTTCGCCATGCCATTGTGGCTGGGCGGAGGGCACTGAGAACACCGTCATCATCAAAGGAGTCCCACCATGTTCCGTTACTTCCCGACGAATTATGTCTGGAATCTTTCCGTCGACCTGGCCATCGAGATGGGTGCGCGCATCGGCGAAATCGAAGCCATGTGCGCGCCCCTGCAGGAAGCGGCCAGGCAGCCTGACGCCGAAGGCACCGCGGCCTTTCGCGCCACCTGGGCGGACATGGCCGACAAGCTGTGCAGCCTGGCGGCAGAAGATGAAATGCGCGGCCGGCTGTTGTCGGCCGGCGCGAAATACAAGCGCGCCGCCAGCTACCTGCTGACCTGCGAGCGTCTGCAGGCGCATGGCGCACCCGGTCGCATGGCGTTATACCAGCGCTTTCTTGAGATCTTCCAGCGCGGCCTGGCCTTGAGTGGCGACGACTGCGAGCGCGTCGAGATCCCGTATGAGGGCAAGGTCATCTCAGGCCTGTATGTGCCCGCCCGCAACGTGCAGGGGCCGGCGCCCGTCCTGGTCCAGCTCAATGGCCTGGATTCGACCAAGGAAATGAAATACCTGGTCGGCCTGCCAGCCTGGCTGGCCGAGCGTGGCGTGGCCTCGCTGGTGATCGACCAGCCCGGCACCGGCGAGGCCTTGCGCCTGCACAGCATGACCGCCCGCTACGATGCCGAGCATTGGGCCAGCCGCGTGGTGGACTGGCTGGAACAGCGCGCCGATGTCGATGCCGCGCGTATTGCGTGCGAGGGCGTATCGCTGGGCGGCTACTACTGCCCGCGGGTGGTCGCCATGGAGCCGCGCTTTTGCGCCGGTGTGGTCTGGGGCGCCAATCACGACTGGCGCGACGTGCAGAAGCGGCGCCTGGAAAAAGAGGGTGACTTCCCGGTGCCGCACTACTGGAAGCATGTCTGCTGGGTCTGGGGCGCCAAGGACGTGGATGATTTCATGCGCATCGCCGAAGACGTCCATCTCGATGGCGTGGTCGAGAAGATCCGCGTGCCCTTCCTGGTCACCCACGGCGAGAAGGACAGCCAGATTCCGCTGAAGTGGGCGCAGCGCACCTACGACCAGCTGGTCAACAGTCCCAAGCGCGAACTGAAGATCTTCACCGAGCGTGAGGGCGGCGTGCAGCATGCCAGCTTCGACAACTCCATCAACGCCGGTCACTACATCGCCGACTGGGTTGCCGAGACCCTCGGTGCGCGTACCCGCCACTGATCATCCATTGCCACGGAAGGAAGCTACATGAACATCATTGGACCTGATGCCCTGGTCTTCGGCGTCGATGACCTGCCGGCCTGTCGCCAGTACCTCGTCGACTACGGCCTCAAGGATGCCGGAGAGGACCGTTTCGAGGCGCTCGATGGCACCGCCATCGTGCTGCGCGCCAAGAACGATCCGGCCCTGCCGCCGGCCATGGGCACGGCCAGCCTGCTGCGCGAGACCGTCTACGGCGTCGGCGATGCCGCGGCCCTGGATGCCATCGAAACCGAACTGCGGCGCGACCGCGAAGTCAGCCGTCGCGATGGCGTGGTGCGCAGCGTCGATGACATGGGTTTCGCCCTGGCCTTCCAGGTCAGTGTGCGCCGTCTCATCACGCTGTCGGCCGAACGCGTCAATGCACCTGGGGATGCGGCCCAGCGCGAGCCGAATCAACTGGGTTTGTCGGCCGACATGCCGGCCCTGCCGCGCTCGCTGTCGCATGTGGTCTATTTCGTGCCGGACGCAGACAAGGCAGAGGCCTTCTACCGGCGCCTGGGTTTCGTCTGCACCGATCGCTTTACCGGCGTGGGGCCTTTCCTGCGCCCGGCGGGGACCCAGGATCACCACACCCTGTTCATGATCCAGACCCCGCCCTTCATGAAAGGCTGCGAGCACTTCACCTTCCACATGGGCGGCCCCACCGAGGTCTTGCTGGCCGGGACCCGTTTCGTGGAGAAGGGCTATCAGAGTTTCTGGGGCCCGGGCCGTCATCGTTTCGGCAGCAACTGGTTCTGGTATTTCAACTCGCCCCTGGGCTGCCACGTCGAATACGACGCCGACATGGACCTGCACGACGAGCGCTGGAGCGCGCGTGAAGCGCCCATGGGCGCCGATGCCTCGCAGCTGTTCCTGTTCCAGTATCGGGAGAAGTGGGCGCCGGGCGGCCCGCCTCCCCCGGGTGCCGGGCACTAGGAGGCATGGCCATGTACCTGTGCCATGAGCGCGAGCTGGCCGAGGGCAGCGCCCTGGGCATCGATACCGGGGGGAGCGGCCAGGCCAGCGTGTTCGTGCTCAGGCATGCCGGCCAGCTGCGCGCCTGGCGCGACGCCTGCCCGCACCACGGCACGCCGCTGCCCTGGCGCAAGGACGCCTATTTCGATGCCAGCGGCCAGCATGTGGTCTGCGCCGCGCACGGGGCACTGTTCGATCCGTTGACCGGCGCCTGCACGCTCGGCCCCTGCCTGGGCGATGCACTCACGCCGGTACCACTGCATGTGGCCGACGATGGCGGTCTTTACCTGGACGCCAACGATATCGATCCACCCATTCCGAATTCAAAGAACCATCAGGAGACCCCTTCATGACACTCGCAGCCCAACGCATCCTCATCATCGGCGGAGGCTTTTCCGGCATGGCCGCCGCGATCGATCTGCGCCGCCGTGGCGCCCAGGTGGACCTGGTGGAAATCGATGCCCAGTGGCGCAACTACGGCGCCGGCATCAGCCTGGGACCGGCCACGCTGCGCGCACTGCGCCAGCTGGGTGTGCTTGAGGCCTTCTTGCGCGATGGCTGGGCCGCCGATGGCGTGCGCCTGTGCCTGCCGCACGGACCGCAGGTCGCCGAATTGCCCACGCCGCGCCTGGCCGGAGCCGATGTGCCGGGCGGCGGCGCCATCCTGCGCCCGGTGCTGGCCAGCATCCTGGCGCAGGCCACGCGTGCTGCCGGGGCCGATGTGCGCCTGGGTTGCACCTTCACCGCCCTGCTTCAGGACGACACCGGCGTCGAGGTGGATTTCAGCGATGGCCAGCGTCGTCGCTATGACCTGGTGATCGGCGCCGATGGCCTCTATTCCAAGGTGCGCGCCGCGCTCTTTGCCGATGCCCCCACGCCACGCTACAGCGGCCAGGCGGTCTGGCGCGCGGTGTTGCCGCGTCCGCCGGAGATCGAGACGGCCACCATGTGGCTGGGCCCGCGCATCAAGCCGGGTGTCAATCCGGTCTCGCGGGAGGAGATGTACCTGTTCGTCACCGAGCCGCGACCGCTCAACGAACACGTCGATCCCGCCACCTTCGTGAGCCATCTGCGTGGCTTGCTGGCTGATTTCAGTGCGCCTGTGTTGCAGTCCATCCGCGCCCAGTTGGGTGAGCACTCACGCATCATCTTTCGGCCGCTGGAGGGCCTGTTGCTGCCGCGTCCCTGGTCGCAAGGACGGGTGGTGCTGATCGGCGATGCCGTCCATGCCACCACGCCGCACCTGGCCTCGGGTGCCTGCATCGGTATCGAAGACGCGCTGGTGCTGGCCGATGAACTCGATGGCCAGGACCGCACGGTAGCGGCGGCGCTGGCCGCCTTCGAGGAGCGCCGCTGGGAGCGTTGCCGCATGGTGGTGGAAAACTCCTCGCACCTGGGGCAGATCGAGGTCGAGGGCGGCGACAAGGAAGAGCACGCCCGCATCATGCGTCAATCCCATGCGGCCCTGGCCGAACCCATCTGAACGCGCAGCGCAGCAAGGAGACAACATGATCACCACCTATTCCCGGCGCGCGCTGTTGGCGTTGATGATGGCGCATTGCGCCGGCATGCTCGACCTGGTGGCCTTGCCGGTCTGGGTCGGCACGCTGGTGGCGCGCTACGGCTTCAATGCGCAACAGGCGGGCTTGCTGGCGTCGCTCTTCCTGGGCGGTGCGGTGCTGGCCAGTGTCACACTGGCACGCCGTTTCGACCCGGCGCGGGCGCGACGCAATGTCACGCTGGGTTTCAGCCTGTCGGCCTTGCTGTTCGGGCTGGCGGCGCTGACGCCTCAATTCGTGCTGCTGGCGGTGCTGCATGCAGCCAGCGGCGCCAGCACCGGCATGGCGCTGA
>JAFAMT010000188.1 GCA_019233085.1 Herbaspirillum sp. | reverse complement strand
TGCCCCTGCGCGCCCTGCAAAGCTATTCGGCGCTGGTCCCGGTGAAGAATCCCGACGACGCGCCCCGCATGGCCTTGTTCGACGACAGCTACAAGGTTGCCATGACGCGACTGGGTGGCCGCATCCGCATCACCGGCCTGCTGGGCTTCGTGCCGCCCTCCCAGACCATCCCGCCCAAGGCCTTGCGCAACCTGCTCAAGATCGCCGGCGACTACTATCCGAATGCGGCCAACTACAACCAGGCCCATTTCTGGAGCAATACCATGGCCCTCTTGCCGCATGGCCTGCCGCTGTTCGGGCCGACCCGCCATGGCAACATCTTCGTCAACGTCGGCCATGGCGCTACCGGCTGGGCCGCCAGCGTCGGCTCGGCACGTCTGCTGAGCGACCTGGTGGCGGGTGACCAGGCCGAAATCCCGGTCGACGGTTTCCTGCCGGGCCAGGTGCTGGCCTGAGGCCGGCCCTCCCCTGCCTTTCCGGAAATCGTGCATGGCCTGGGTCATGCACGATTTTTTTCATCGCTTTGCCTCCTGCGCGTGACCTGTAATTCACTTAAAATCGACAGCGTTGCTTGCGCCACACCCGACCTCATCCGAGCTGCATCCACGAGAGCCCTAACGCACCAGCGATCACGACCATGAGCGCGCTCCATTCCGTTGCCGAGATCCGCCGGATCGAACAAGAGGCCTTGTCGGCCTTGCCGCCCTATACCCTGATGTCGCGCGCCGGCGCCGCCATTGCCGAGCTGGCGCAGCAACTGCTGTGTTCGGCGACTGCGGCCTCGCCCCTGGTGCTGATCCTGGCCGGCCCCGGCAACAATGGCGGCGACGCCCTGGAGGCCGCCTGCCTGCTGGAAGAAGCTGGCATCGACGTGGCCGTGCAACTGCATGCCGACGAAGGTCGCCAGCCCGAGGATGCGCGTCGCGCCCTGGCCCGCGCCCGCGAGGCCGAGATCCAGTTCATCGACGACCTGACCGAGGCCGGCCTGCGCCAGCAATCCTGGGCACTGGTGATCGATGGCCTCTTCGGCATCGGCCTGGCACGACCGCCCGGCCCCAAGCTGCAGGCCATCATCGCCTACATCAATGGCCTGCGCTGCCCGGTCCTGTCCATCGATGTCCCCAGCGGCCTGAACGCCGATACCGGCGCCATCGTCGGTGGTGTCGAAGGCAGTGCGGTGCTGGCCACCCACACGCTCACCTTCATCGGTGACAAGCCCGGCCTGCACACCTGCGATGGCAGCGACCATAGTGGCCAGATCACCGTCGATACGCTCGACACCGGCGCCAGCGAATACCTGCCCACGGGTGCCTTCCTCAACGGTCCGCATTATTTCGCCACCGAGCTCAAGCCGCGCGCCAACAACTCCCACAAGGGCAGCTATGGCGATGTCATCGTGGTCGGCGGCGCCCGCGGCATGGCCGGCGCACCGGTACTGGCGGCCCGTACCGCCGCCTTCGGCGGGGCCGGACGGGTCTACGTGGCCTTCGTCGACGAAGGCCCGGCCTATGACGACAAGCATCCCGAACTCATGTTCCGCCTGGCCGACCGCGTCGAATTCGGCGCCAGCGCGGCACTGGTGGTGGGCCCCGGCATGGGTACCTCGCGCCACGCCCATGACATCCTGGCGCGGGCACTGGAGAGCGAAGCCGACATCGTCCTCGATGCCGATGCCCTGAACCTGATTTCTGCCGAGCCTATCCTGCAGCACAAGCTGCACCGCCGCAGCCAGCCTGGTGCGCCCTCGGTGAGCATCATCACGCCGCATCCGCTGGAGGCCGCGCGCCTGCTCGATACCACCACCCAGCAGGTGCAGCATGACCGGCCACAGGCCGCGCGCATCCTGGCGCGCCAGTTCAATGCCATCACCGTGCTCAAGGGGGCGGGGACGGTGATCGCCTTCCCCGATGGAGAAATTGCCATCAATCCCAGCGGCAATCCGGCCCTGTCCACGGCCGGTACCGGCGACGTGCTCTCGGGCCTGTGCGGTGCCTTGCTGGCACAGGGCTGGCCCACCCGCGCCGCCGCCCTGGCCGCCACCTGGATCCACGGCGCTGCCGCCGACCGCCTGGTGGCCGAGGGCCTGGGACCGGTGGGACTGACCGCCAGCGAATTCATCCCAGCCATCAGAGCCGTGTTCAACCAGATCATCCGAGACCATGTCCAGCGCCGTCCTGCCGCATCCGCAACTCGCACGCACCCATAAACTGGGCATCCTGTTCCTGATCTCGGGACTGTGGACGCTCTCCCTGCTGGACACCGCCGGCAAGCTGCTGGCACAGGTCGGTTACCACGTGGTGATGATCGCGTGGATGCGCTACACCATCAACCTGCTCTTCATGGCGGCCACCCTGGCCCCGCTCTACCGGCGCCGCCACGGACGCAGCATCCTGCACTCCAACCGGCTCGGGCTGCAACTGGGACGGGGCACGCTCTTGCTGGCCTCGACGCTGATCTTCTTTTCGGTACTCAAGATCGTGCCGCTGGCCGAAGGCACGGCCATGAATTTCTGCGCTCCGCTGATCGTGCTGGCGATCTCGCCGTGGCTGCTGGGCGAGCGCAGCTACCTGTCGCGCTGGATCGCGGTGCTGATCGGCTTTTCCGGGATGCTGATCGTGATCCGCCCCAGCGGCGACATCCCGCCCTATGGCGTGGCGCTGGGGCTGGTCTCGGCCCTGACCCAGGCCCTGCTCTCCATCCTCAACCGCAAGGCCAGCCAGGCCGACAATCCCATGGTGACGCTGTTCTATGGCGCCCTGGTGGGTAGCGTGCTCTCCACGCTGATGGTGCCTTTCTTCTGGAGCAGCCATACGCCCACGACGATCGAGCTGGCGATCCTGGTCTCCACCGGCATCACCAGCACGGTGGGCCACTTCCTGCAGATTACGGCCTACAGGCATGCCGAGGCCTCGGTGCTGACGCCCTTCTTCTATGCCCAGATCATCTCGGCCTCGGCCATGGGCTGGCTGGTGTTCGGGCAGTTCCCGGATAGCCTCACGGTACTGGGCATCGCCATCATCTGCGCCAGCGGCATCGGCATCGCCTATGTCGAACACAAGCGCGCCCATCCGCTGCCACCGGCCGATCCCATGGAATCGGTCTGATCAGGATCAGGCCAGACGACCTGCAGCGATGGTGATGGTGCGCGCACAGCGCGCGGCGATCGCACTGTCGTGGGTCACCAGGACCAGGGTGGACCCACGCTCCTGGTTCAGCTCGAACATCAGCTGGATCACCGCCTCGCCGGTGGCTGCATCGAGGCTGCCGGTGGGTTCGTCGGCAAACAGCAGCGGCGGCTCGGTGACGAAGGCGCGCGCCAGCGCCACGCGTTGCTGCTCACCACCGGAGAGGTACTTGGGATAGTGTTTCAGGCGACTGCCCAACCCCACCCGGCCGAGCATCTTCTCGGCCTTGGCCCGCGCCTGGCTGTCGCCCCGCAACTCCAGCGGCAGCATCACGTTTTCCAGCGCATTGAGATGGCCCAGCAACTGGAAGGACTGGAACACGAAGCCCAGCTTGCGCTTGCGCAGGCTGGCGCGGCCATCTTCATCGAGGGCATAGATGTCTTCCCCATCCAGGCGCACCGAACCTGCGCTGGGGGTATCCAGTCCTGCCAGCAGGCCCAGCAGGGTCGACTTGCCCGAGCCGGACGCACCGACAATGGCCAGCGTGGTGCCGGCGGCCACGGTAAAATCGATGCCGTCGAGGATGGTCAACTGGCCGGAATCGGCCGACACATCGGCCACACGTTTGGATAACTGAAGGACTTCAATGGCAGGGACAACGGTAGCGGAAGCAGGCATGCAAGGCATTCGGGCAAGAAGATCCGGGACAGGCGCGGCGCGCAACGGCATCATGGCCGGGCTGTTGCGGCTACTGGCGGGCATCGCCCTGGTACTGGCGGCGACGAGCGCTTATTCTGCCCCAAAAAACCTGCTCGTGCTCGGTGACAGCCTGTCGGCCGAGTACGGCCTGGAACGTGGCCGTGGCTGGGCCAGCCTGCTGCAACAACGACTGCAGCAGGACAAGCTCGATACCACCGTGGTCAACGCCAGCATCAGCGGCGACACCACCATCGGCGGCAAGAACCGCTTGCCGGCCCTGATGGAGCAGCACAAGCCCCAGGTCCTGGTGATCGAACTGGGCAGCAATGATGCCCTGCGCGGGCTCCCACTCAAGTCCAGCCAGGACAACCTGCAAGCCATGATCAACCTGGCGCAGCAATACAAGGCACGCGTGCTGCTGGTGGGCATGCAGATCCCGCCCAACTATGGCCCGGACTACACGCGCCGCTTCGCCGAGATGTACCAGACCCTGGCGCGCCAGAACAAGGTAGCCCTGGTGCCCTTCTTCATGGAGGGCATCGCCGCCGACCTCTCGCTGTTCCAGGCCGACCGCATCCACCCCAACGAACAGGCCCAGCCCAGGCTGCTGGAGAACGTCTGGCCGCAACTCAAGCCGCTCTTGGGGCTGAAATGAGCCGCCGGTAAGACAACAGCCCCTGCGCCGTCAAAGGCAACAGGGGCTGTGGACGTGCTCGCAGTGGCGTGCGTCAATGACGCGCGTACAGATCCAGGAAGCGCCGCAGCAGGCCGGTCGATTGCGGCGTGGCGCTCACCCTCTCCGAGAGGGCTTGCGCATCGATGCCGCAGCCACGGTAGATATCGGCGTAGTAATGCAGGTGGGCGCGCACGAACTCGGGCGAGAACTCCGGGTGGAACTGGGTCGAATAGACGTTGTGCTTGTGCTTGATGACATGGTGCGGATCCATCGGCGAGCGCGCCATGACGATGGCATCCTTGGGCGGACGCAAGACCGACTGCATGTGCAGCATGTGGGCCGGGAAGACTTCCGGCAACACGCCCAGCAATTCATCCTGGCGGCAGCAGTCCAGGGTTTCCACGTGCATGGTGCCGGCCGCCCTGCCGGCCGGGTTGTAGCCGACCTCGCCGCCGAAGGCGTAGGTCAGCAACTGGTGGCCGTAGCAGATGCCGAACATCGGCGTCTCCAGTTCGGCGGCATCGCGGATCCATTCGGCGGTGCGCTCGCTCCAGTCTTCCTTGTCGGTCACCATGGCCGGCGAACCGGTGATGAAGACCGCCCGATAGGTGCGCGGGCAGGACGGGCGCTCTCCTTCATAGACGGTCACGACTTCAAGTTCGGTATGGCACAGCCCGGCGGCGCAACCTATCTGCTGCGCATAACCGCCATAGCTGTTCTTGAGGGTGGGATTGGCATCGCCGGTTTGGATGATCAGGACTGGAGCTGGCATAAAAACGTGGTCGGTATTCAGGGCGAATCATTGCATCGGACGCATTCCTTGTGGGAAACACGCCATGCGATGCCTTTCGAATTCGACTGGAGGCAGCGATAGCTATACGGCAGCCGTTTAATCCGGAAACGGCGCAAGATTGCATGCGGATGACATGATTTTCACATCGGCAGCACAATATGTGCATTTTCTCGCCCAGTGAAAAGTTGCTGAAACATGCAGGGACAGCAACAGAAAAAGGTCCTTCCCCGGACCTGAACCTCCCGTGCACCCCGCTTGCAGGCCGCGCCAAATGCCATGATGAAACAAAAAAGGCCGCTGGAAAAGCGGCCTTGGTAAATATTTTAGTAAATTGTGGCGGACATGCCGACAACTCCCTCGAACAGAGCGGGGCTGCGCGCCGATTCACGATCCCGGTGCGCGCATGCCCCCTCGGGGGTCACTTGGCGGCGTCATCGGCGCTCACGGTCGCGGCGCCCTTCAACAGCTTGGTCTTGGCCTTCTCACGCAGGTAGTCCAGGTAAGCCAGGGCTTCCTGTTGCGACAGCGCATTGGCGATCTGTTCCTGCTCGGCCTTGCGGCGGGCGGCATCGACGACCTTGGGCTGTTCCACCTTGCTGATGCGGTAGACCTGGTAGCCCATGCCGCGCGTCTCGGCGCCGACATAGACGGGCAGCTTGGCGGTATCGGCCTTCATGACGGCATTGAAGGCTTCCTCGGTCCAGCCCTCGGCCTTCACGCGCGACACCACCTTGGGCTCGCTGAAGCCGCTGCCATCATCCTTGGCCTGCAGTTGCGCCAGGCGTTCCTGGCCGGCCTTGACCGCCAGTGCCTGTTCTTCCTGGGCCAGCACGGCCTTCTGCACATCGGCCTTGACCTCTTCGAACGGACGCTTGGCGACCGGCTTGTAGGTGGTGATGCGGCCGGCGATCAGGGTATTGGGCGCGGCCTGCACGGCTTCGGTATTGTGCTTGGCCTTGATCACGTCGTCGGTGAACAGCGCCGTCAGGAACTTGGGATTGTTGTACACCGCCGCGCCCGCAGCGGCATTGGGCGTGCGGGTGACGCCGGCCGCGGTCTGGATCTTCAGCTTGAGCTTGTCGGAGACGGCCTTGAGGCTGTCACCGTTTTCATAGACCAGGTTGCCGAACTGGTCGGCCATCTCGGAGAACTTCTTGGCGGCGATCTGCTTCTTGATCTCGCCACCGATCTCGTCCTTGACGGCTTCCAGCGGCTTGACGGCGGCGGCCTTGATGCCGGTCACTTCGATGACGTGGTAGCCGAAGTCGGACTCCACCGGGTCGCTGATCTCGCCTTGCTTCAGGCTGAAGGCGGCATCCTCGAAGGGCTTGACCATGGCGCCCTTGCCAAAGTAGCCCAGGTCACCGCCGTTCTCGGCCGAACCGGGGTCCTGCGAGTTGGCTTTGGCCAGCTTGGCGAAGTCGCCCGGGTTCTTGCGCAGCTGCGCCACCAGGCCTTCGGCCTTGGCCTTGGCAGCGGCCTTCTCGGCAGCCGGGGCATCCTTCTTGACGGTGATCAGGATGTGGCTGGCGCGACGCTGTTCATCGCTGGCGTACTGCTTCTTGTTCTGCTCGTAGTAGGACTTGATGTCGTCGTCGGTGACCGCCGACTGGGCGGCCACGGCAGCCGCATCGAGCACCACGTATTCGATATCGGCCTGTTCGGGGGTCTCGAAGCGCGGGCCGTTCTTGTCGTAATAGGCCTTGAGCATGTCATCGGTCACCTTGACCTGGGCAGCGTAGGTGTCGGGCTTGAAGTTGAGCATCTGCACCGTGCGTTCCTGATCGTTCAGGTCCGACAGGTTGGCAGCCACCGTACGCGGGGCGAAGGCGGTGCTCTGGATGGCGGCATTGAGCTGCTGCACGGCCATCTCGCGGCGCAGGCCGGCTTCATAGGTCTTGGTGTTCAAGCCCTGGGCGGCCAGCAGCACGCGATATTGGGCATCGTCGAAGCTGCCATCGGCCTTGGTCAGGCCGGGGATCTGCTGGATGCTCTGCTTCAAAGCCTGGTCCGACACCACCAGCTTGCTGGCCACCACTTCGGCACCCAGGGCGCGCTGGGCGATCAGGTTGTCCAGGATGGCGCGACGGGCCTGCGGGCTATCGAAGATCTTGGCATCGAACTGATTGCCATACACCTGGCGCATGCGGTCCAGTTGCTGGCGATGTGCGGCATCCCATTCTTCCTTGGAAATGGTCTGGCCGGCTACCTTGGCCACGCCGCTCTCGTCGGTGAGGCGGCTATAGCCCTCCAGGCCGAAGAAGGCGAACGACGGGAAGATGAACAGCAACAGCAGGAACTGCATCAAGCGCTGGTGGGTACGAATGAATTCAAACATGAATAGCCAATCAATAAACGATCCGGTCAAAGAAGGTGCGCGTGCGCTGCCATGCCGCCGCGTGCCGCGTCCGGTAATAAAAAAGGCGAACTCGCGTTCGCCTTGATCCGGCGCAGGCCCGGCGGGCCTGGGGCGCACAACGCACACCGTCGTGCACGCGCGACATTATACACATGCCAATGCCCTGCGGCACTCCGGGAGGGGTCCTGCCCCGTCCTCAACCGGCCTCACTCGCCCATCTGGGCCAGGGCCACGCTGCGCAGCTGGAAGCGGCCATCGTTATTGAAGAGCCAACTTTCTGACAATTCGATACGGCCGTTCCTGAGCAAGGCCGGTGGTGGCTTGGGGAAAGGCGCCGCATTCTTCAGGCTGCCCATGGCGCTGGTCTCGGCCGCCTTGTCGCGATTGCTGCGCAGGATTTCACTGGCCACCAGCCTGCCCTCGCCATCGACGACGTACTTGATCACGATGACCGAGCGCAGCAAGGCCTGTGGCCGCTCCACATAGACCTGGGTGAAATTGACCTGGGAAATACGCTTGGCCAGGTCGACCTTGTAGCCGTCGCTGGTGGTGGCGGTGGAGGTGCCGTCGCTGGTGGTCTTTTTCTGCTCGATCAGGGAGCGCGCCAGGGCATCCCTCTCCTGCTGGGTGCTTTCCGGCGCCGAACAGGCCGCCAGCAGCGCCGCCACCCCCAGCCCGGAGGCCGCCAGCCGGGCGCCGAGCCGGTGTCGGGGTCGCTCATCATTCTTGTGCATGCTGTTCTCCTCCAGGCTGATCAAGTTTGCTTCAGCCTCAACATCGCGTCAATGAAGGTTTGGACCATACAGAGGGCCTGTGATTCCTCGCGCATTCCCCGCGCATTCCCCGCACGCAATAGCAAAAACGCTCATCCATAACTTCAATCTATGGCACGGATATCGGCCCGCTATCACAGCGGGGGGTGTCATCCAGCAGTCATATTTGCCCCGTACCATCCGCTTGCCTTAACTCCTTGTCACGCCCAGCCCCAAGCGCCCGGGCGCTGCGTTCGGAGCCAACCCGCGACCCTGAGCCAAGACCTTTCCACGATGATGCACACCCCTCTTTCCGCCGCCAGCGCGCCGGCCTCTTTGCCGGATGACGCCGAAGCCAGCTTCCTGTCGGTGCGCGACGTCGAAAAGCGCTTTGGCGCCTTCACCGCCCTGGACCGCGTGTCGCTGGATGTGCGTCGGGGCGAGATGGTCTGCCTGCTGGGTCCGTCGGGCTGCGGCAAGACCACGCTGCTGCGCACCATCGCCGGCCTGGAGCGCCAGGATGCCGGCCGCCTGCACGCCGGTGGCCGCGATATCTCGCTGTTGCCGCCGCAGTCGCGCGACTACGGCATCCTGTTCCAGTCCTACGCCCTCTTCCCCAACCTGTCGGTGGCCGATAACGTGGCCTATGGCCTGACCCGCCTGGGCCGCCAGGAGCGCCGCCAGCGTGTGGCCGAGATGCTGGCCATGGTGGGCCTCTCGGGCAGCGAGGCCAAGTATCCCGGCCAGCTCTCCGGTGGCCAGCAGCAACGCGTGGCGCTGGCCCGTGCGCTGGCGCCGTCGCCCTCGCTGCTGCTGCTGGACGAACCGCTCTCGGCGCTGGACGCCCAGGTGCGCGAGCACCTGCAACTGGAAATCCGCCGCCTGCAAAAGCAGTTCCGCATCACTACCCTGATGGTCACCCACGACCAGGAAGAGGCCATGGTGATGGCCGACCGCATCGCCGTCATGCAGCATGGCCGCATCGAGCAGTTCGGCACGCCGGCCGAGATCTACCGCCGCCCGTCCACCCCCTTCGTGGCCGATTTCATCGGCCATTCGAACTGGTTGCCGTTCACCCGCGTATCCGGTTCGCAGGTGGCCGTCGGGGCGCTGCACCTGGAAATCCAGCCGGAAGAAGCCGAACTGGCCAGTGGCCGCCTGTTCTGCCGCCCCGAGGCCGTCGAGCTGTTCCCCGCCGAGCTGGCGGCCAACCGCTTCCAGGCCCGCGTGGTCGATCGCATCTACCTGGGCAACCGTTATCGCCTGGCACTGACCGCCGACGCGCTGCCGGGCCAGACCCTGCTGGCCGATGTCAGCGACGAGGCCCATGCACGCATCGCCGCCCTGCCCGCCAACGATGGCCTGTGGGTGGCGCTGCCGCGCCAGGCCCTGCAAGTGTTCGCATGATCCCGGGCTGACATGACGATGCAATCTTCTCTCCCTTCCCCGGCACCGGCGTCGGCCATCTCCAGCGACGACGCCCAGCGCACCAGAGCGGTGGCGACGGCCAGCCAGGCCGACCGCAGCCAATGGCTGCTGGCAGCCCTCAAGTGGCTGCTGCTGGCCCTGCTGCTGGTGGGACTGGCCGGCCCCCTGCTGTTCATCCTGGGCCAGGCGGTACTGACGCCGCAAGGCAATTGGGCCGGCACGCAGCCCTTCGTGACGCTGTTTTCCAATATCAATTTCCTGCCCATGCTGGGCCGCAGCCTCTGGGTCTCGGCCATCACGGCGCTGGTCACGGTGCCGCTGGCCTATCTGTTCGCCTATGCGCTACAGCGCACCTGCATCCCCTTCAAGGGCCTCTGGCGTGGCATCGGGCTGTTGCCGCTGCTGGCGCCGTCGCTGTTGCCCGGCATCGCGCTGATCTACCTGTTCGGCAACCAGGGCCTGTTCAAGGAATGGATGGATGGCAGCATCTACGGCTTCTGGGGCATCCTGCTGGGTGAAGTGTTCTACACCTTCCCGCATGCGCTGATGATCCTGCTGTCGGCCTTGTCGCAAGCCGATGGCCGTCTCTACGACGCCGCCAGCGCCATGGGGGCCTCGCGCTGGCGCACCTTCATGACGGTGACGCTGCCGGCCACGCGCTATGGCGTCTTCGGCGCGCTATGCCTGGTCTTCACGCTGACCATCACCGATTTCGGCGTGCCCAAGATCACCGGCGGTGCCTACAGCGTGCTGGCCGTGGAAGCCTACAAGGCTGTGGTCGGCCAGCAGCAGTTCGGCCGTGGCGCCCTGATCGGCCTGCTCCTGCTGGTGCCGGCGCTGCTCACCTTCGCGCTGGACAACTGGTTGCAACGCCGCCAGCGCGCCAACATGAGCAGCCGGTCCGAAGCCTACATGCCGCGCCCGGACTGGCGTCGCGACAGTGTGAACCTGCTGGCGGTGCTGCTGGTGGCCGCCGCCATCCTGATGATGATCGTGGTGGCCATGGGCGCCTCGGTGGTCAAGCTGTGGCCCTACAACCTGCAACTGACGCTGCAGCACTATGACTTCGACAACATGGACGGTGGCGGCTGGCTGGCCTATTTCAACAGCCTGAAACTGGCCTGCGGCACCAGCGTGGCCGGCACCATCGTCATCTTCAGCGGTGCCTGGCTGATGGAAAAGACCCGTGGCCAGGCCTGGCTGACGCCCCTGCTGCGCATGCTCGGCTTCCTGCCGATGGCAGTACCGGGCCTGGTGCTGGGCCTGGGTAGCCTGCTGTTCTTCAACCATCCGGCCAATCCCTTCAACTTCCTCTACGGGACGATGACCTTGCTGGTGATCTGCTCGGTGGTGCACTTCTATACCACCGCCCACCTCACCGCTGTCACCGCCCTCAAGCAGCTCGACCCCGAGTTCGAAGCCGCCTCGCTGTCGCTGAAGGTGCCGCTGGTCAAGACCTTCCTGCGCGTGACCGTGCCGCTGTGCCTGCCGCAATTGCTGGAGATCTTCCGCTACCTGTTCGTCTCCTCGATGACCACGGTGTCGGCGGTGATCTTCCTGTACCGCCCCGATACGGTGCTGGCCTCGGTGGCCGTGCTCAACATGGACGATGCCGGCGATGTCGGCCCGGCGGCGGCCATGTCCACGCTGATCCTGCTGACCTCGGCTGCGGCCTCGCTGCTCATGCACGCTGGCGGCAGCCGCTGGCTGGCGCGCGCCCAGGCCTGGCGCCGTCCTCGCGGCCACTGAGACCACCGAGACCACCGAGATCAGGGCCGCCGCCGCTTGCTAAACCCTGCACTACCGCAACCCTTTTGCACGCTTTTTCAACCCTGCCATTGAACCCACGAAGGCCATCATGAAAAAAACCAAGTTGTTCAACCTGCTCGCATCGTTGATCGGCGCCGGCACGCTGTTCTGTGCAACGGCCGCCCATGCTGCCACCACGCTGACGGTCTACACCGCCCTCGAAGCGGACCAGATCAAGGCCTACCAGGCTGCCTTCCAGAAGGCCAACCCGGATATCGAGATCAAGTGGGTGCGCGACTCCACCGGCATCGTCACCGCCAAGCTGCTGGCTGAAAAGGCCAATCCGCAAGCCGACGTGATCTGGGGCCTGGCCGCCACCAGCCTGGCCCTGCTGGACAAGGAAGGCATGCTCACCCCCTACGCCCCGCAAGGCCTGTCGGCCATCGACGGCAAGTACCGCAGCGCCGCCAATCCGCCGGCCTGGGTCGGCATGGACGTGTGGGCCTCGGCCATCTGCTTCAATACCGTGGAAGCGCAAAAGCAGGGCCTGCCCAAGCCGACCTCCTGGGCTGACCTGACCAAGCCGGTCTATGCCGGCAAGATCGTCATGCCCAACCCGGCTTCCTCCGGCACCGGCTACCTGGACGTCTCGGCCTGGCTGCAGATGATGGGCGAAGACAAGGGCTGGGCCTTCATGGACGCCCTGCACAAGAACATCGGCCAGTACACCCACTCCGGCTCCAAGCCCTGCAAGCAGGCAGCCACCGGTGAATTCCCCATCGGCATCGCTTTTGAGTACCGCGCCGTGAAGACCAAGAAGGAAGGCGCCCCCATCGATGTGATCCTGCCATCCGAAGGCCTGGGCTGGGACATCGAAGCCACCGCCATCGTCAAGGGCAGCAAGAACCTGGAAGCGGCCAAGAAGCTGGCCGATTTCTCCGCCAGCAAGGAAGCCATGGCCCTGTATGAGAAGAACTTCGCCGTGGTCGCCATCCCCGGCATCGCCAAGCCGGATGAACTGCTGCCGGCCGACTACGAGAAGCGCCTGATCAAGAACGACTTCACCTGGGCCAGCACCCAGCGCGATCGCATCCTGACCGAGTGGAGCAAGCGCTACGAAAGCAAGTCCGAGAAGAAGCAATAAGCCGGACCTGTCTGACCACACCCAGCACGACCCCTGCCGCCGCAATCGCCGCGGCGGCAGGCAGAGAGGATGCGCAGCAATGCAGGACGCCGCCAGAGCGCCCGCCCAGAACACGCAGCACGACATCTCGCAAACGTATCCGATGGAGCACTCCCCATGACGCAATCCCCCTCAGAACACGATCCGCAACACTTCGACCTGGCCGTGGTCGGCTCAGGCATCCTGGGCCTGGCGCACGCCTATGCCGCCGTCAAGCGCGGCCTGCGCGTGGCCGTTTTCGAACGCACCGGCACGCCCCTGGGCGCCTCCGTGCGCAACTTCGGCATGGGCCTGGTGACCGGCCAGCCGCCGGGCATCATGCTGGACCTGGCGCGTGAAAGCCGCGCCATCTGGCTGCACCTGGCCGCGCGCGCCCACTTCAGCGCCCGCGAAGCCGGCACCCTGCTGTTTGCCCGCAGCCAGGCCGAACACGCCGTCCTGCAGGAATTCATGACGGTGCGCGCACGCCAGTACGACTACCGCGCCAGCCTGCTCGAAGGCGACAAGCTCGACGCCCTCTACAACGGCCGCTTCCGCCATCATCGCGCCGCCCTGCATGGCACCGAAGACCTGCAACTGTATTCGCGCGAAGCCATGCCGGCCCTGGTGGCCTACCTGCATTCGCAGGGCGTGCATTTCCGCTTCCATACCCAGGTGCATGGCACGGCCGATGGCCGCCTGTCGACCTCGGCGGGCGAGTTCCGCGCCGAACGCGTGGTGGTCTGCTCGGGCCACGACTATGTGACCCTGTTTGCCGACCGCCTGCAGCCGATGAACCTGAAGCAATGCCGCCTGCAGATGCTGCGCCTGAAGACCGAAGAAGCCCTGCCGCTGACCCATGCGGTACTGACCGGCCTGTCCTGCACCCACTATGGCGCCTTCTCCGACCTGCCCACGGCGCGGGCGGTGCATGACGAGATCGAGGCCAATGCCCCGCTGCTCAACAAGCACGGCATCCACCTGCTGGTCAGCCCCACGCCCTACCAGGAACTCATCGTCGGTGACTCGCACCACTACGGCAGCGATGCGCCGCCCTTCAACAGCGAGGAAATCGACGAGCTCATGCTGGGCCTGGTGGAGCACACGCTGGCCACGCGGGTGAAGGTCATCGAACGCTGGCAGGGTGTCTATGGCAGCAAGGGGCCGGGGCCGTTCTCGGCGCTGGCCATCGACGAGCGTACCTCGGTGGTGCTGATGCATACCGGCATCGGCATGAGCGTCGGCCTGGGCCTGGGAGAGCGCGTGATCCGCGCACTGCTGGCTGGCGAAGCACTGCCCACGCCGACGCCTACCCCGCCACCGGCGGCCGCCCTGGCCTGAAGCTTCCCGCCGGCAGCAGGTGCCGCCACCAGTGGTGGCACCTGCTTTCCCGTCAGGAAAATCATTGCCCGCCTGACGCCTCTGAGGCAGCGGCCACCCGGTCGCTGCAGCGCAATATCCCCCTCTCACGCCACACCCTTGCCAGCGGGGCTTTTCCGTGCTGCGCCGCAACCGGATTGGTCCCGTTTTCTCTGTAAGCTTGTGTAAGTTTCGAGAAAGTCTTGCGTAAGCTTGGCGTCGCACACTCGCCGCATGGACAAGTGGGTCCCTACGCAAGCAATGCGAACCAATATCGCACTTTGTGTTTGACCGGGAGGCAGTCTTCATCGTCATGCACTCTCCGGTGCGTTCTTGCATAACGCCCCATTCGACCATCTGTTGCATCAGTCGCATTCCGTTAGCGTTAGCCGATTGCATCGATTGCAGTAGCAATATCAATTAAAACCAAGGAGACCAGCATGACCACAGCATCAGTCAGCACGACTGCGCGCGGCATCACCCCGGAGGAGCGCAAAGTCATCTTTGCCTCTTCCCTAGGCACCGTTTTCGAATGGTA
>JAFAMT010000041.1 GCA_019233085.1 Herbaspirillum sp. | reverse complement strand
GTGGATCCGCCCGAGCCGGTCGACGTGGCCGCGACGCTGACGCAATCGGTGCCGATCCGGGTGCGTGTGCCGCATGGCGTGGGCGAGCCCGGCTCCAACAAGATCCGCATCGAACTGCAGGCCGAGGACAACCCCGCATTGCACGTGAGCGAGAAGGCGGTATTCCTGGTGCCACGCCCCTGATCCAACCGAGACGCTTAACCCGAGAGGAAAACATGCAAGCAATCTCATCCAAGCATCCTTCGTCCATCCCCTGGTACCGTCATCGCTGGCCGTGGCTGCTGATGTCGGGACCCGCCGTGGTGGTGGTGGCCGGCCTGTTCACCGTGTGGCTGGCCTTCTCCCGCGCCGATGCGCTGGTCGCCGATGATTACTACAAGCAGGGCAAGGCCATCAACAAGGACCTGCGGCGCGACCATGAAGCCCAGCGCCTGGGTGCGGCCATCACCATGAAATACGATCCGGCCGCCAATACCCTGCAGGGCCGACTGGTCATGAAGGAAGCGGCACCAGCCGGTGAAGAAGGCCGCACCCTGATCCTGAACCTGGTGCATCCGACCCAGCCCTCCAAGGATCGCACCCTGGTCGTGCGTCCGGCCGCCGATGGCAGTTTCTCGCTGCCGATGCAGGAAATGGAGCAGGCCCGCTGGCGCCTGATCGCCGAGGATGGCAGCCACGCCTGGCGCCTTCACGGCGGATGGACGTGGCCGCAACAGCGCAGCATCGAAATGAATGCAGAGGCCTACGCACCGGCCGAATAATGCTAAGCTGAACCGGAAGCCGGCCTAAAGACCGGCAGTCCACGGATGAATGACGTGAAGGAGACAGCAATGCGTAGACAGCAACGCAATATCGCCATCGTGATCTGGATGGCCTTCCTCATGGCCATCGCGGCCGAAGGTGTGTTTTTTTCCGTATTCGATCCCGACGACCTGGCGCTGGCCACCGGCCATGAATGGCAGGCGCTGGGCGCCTACACCATTGGATTTTTCTGTTTCTGGGGAAGTTTTTCCGTCTGCGGCCTGCTGGCCGTGCGGCTGACGCGGGCGCTGCCCAAGGAGCGCCTGCGTCATTTCGCGTAGCGGGCGCTACGCCAGGTGAGTGGCTTCAGCCGGCGCTGCGTGCCGTGGCCGTCGTGCTGGTAGTGTCCACGCCTGCGGCCAGGCGCTTGAGGGCGGGCAGGTCCACCACTTCCACATCGCGCTGTTCCACCGCCAGCAGGCCCTGCTTGCGGAACTTGGAGATCAGGCGGCTGATGCTCTCGATGGTCAGGCCCAGGTAGTTGCCGACGTCCTGGCGCGTCATGCGCAACTGGAAACGGGTGGACGAGTAGCCGCGCGCCGCATAGCGCGAGGACAGGTTCACCAGGAAAGCCGCGAAGCGCTGCTCGGCGCGCATGTTCCCCAGCAACATGATGACGTTCTGTTCACTGGTGATCTCGTGGCTCATGATGCGATGGAAGTGACGCAGCAGGTGCGGGATCTGACCGAACAATTGTTCCAGGCGGGCAAAGGGGATTTCGCAGACTTCGCTGTCCTGCAAGGCCACCGCATCGCATTGGTGATGCTCGGTGCTGATGGCGTCCATGCCCAGCAATTCCCCAGGCATCTGGAAGCCGGTGATCTGGCGGTCGCCATCGAGGTTTTCCTGGTAGGTCTTGAAGTGGCCCACACGCACCGCGTAGAGGGCCGTGAAACGATCGCCGATGCGGTAGAGGAAGTCATCACGCGCCACCTTGCGGCGACCGATGATCTTGTCCAGGCGCTTCATGTCGGATTCGTCCAGCCCCATGGGCAGGCACAGCTGGTGCATGCCGCAGGCAGTGCAGCTGCGTAGTGCGGAGCTGGCCGCGGCTTCACGGGCGGCCGTCAGGGAGGCGCATTGAGGCAGCGTGGCGGCGCCAGTGGCTGGCGATGCGGGTGACGAGGAGTGGCAAGGCTGGTTCATACGAAGTTCCCGGCAGACATGTTGCAATCGAATGCTCCGATTTTAAGTCTGCACAGCGGGATACGAGGCACGATATTCCTGAAACAGACGGCATTTCTTGTCGCAGATCAAACATCACGAAATTAATTGCGGATTGTCTGCGCTGATTGGCGTTGCACGGCAACTGCTGGCGGAGGAAGTGTGAGGAAGCGTTGAGGAAGCAGTGAGGGGAGCGGCCTTGATGGGGGGAAAGTGGGCGGTATCGCGGGGTTTACCGGGGACCCGCGATTGCCCTTCCATGCGACCGTCTTATTGTTGAAACTTCAGATACCGAGCGCCTGGTGCGCCGGATCAGGCTTCCGCCGTGGCGCGGCAGACCTCGGGCAGCGGCAGCGGCGTGCTGGTGGGGCGGCCACGATAGTCGGTCCAGCACAGGCGCTTGAAGTCATACAGCTTGCAGCGACGTGCGGTGTCGAAGTACCAGCGCCAGGAGAAGCGCTGGATCACGATGCGGCCCGGCAGCATGGTCTCCAGCTTCTTCTGGGCCTGCTTGAGGCGGTACAGCGGCACGCTCATGTCCACGTGGTGGGCGGTATGTTCCATGATGTGATGCAGCAGGGCACCCCAGCCGCGGCCGAAGGTCAGGTGAACGGTGGTGGATACGAAGGGTTGCGCTGCGGCCCAGGTGATCTTGTCTTCATACCAGGCCACCGAGGTGTGGGTATGGTGGACATACACGACAAAGCCGATCATGGCCTTCCAGAACAGGATGGGAATGACGAAGCCGGTCACCAGCAAGGTCCAGAAGGATTGTCCGGTGGCTTGCGCCGCCCAGGCCAGGCCGCCGATCCAGACGGCGGCCACGGCGGTCACCAGGGCGCCATCCCACATGAATTCGGCGCGGCGGGTCGGCATCTGCTTCTTCGAGGGGAAGTACATGCGCTTCCACCACATGTCGATCATGTAGTACAGGCCAGGACCGAAGCCGCTGCGGTAGAGGCGCTCTACCTGGCGACGCCAGCGCGGCAGGGCCTGGAATTCTTCCAGCGAACGCGGTTGCCAGACGAAATCAAAACCCTTCAGGTTGGTATAGCCGTGGTGCACGACGTTGTGGCCGACGGCCCAGAGGCTATAGGGCGTGAGCGAAGGCATGAACAGCAGGCGGCCCAGCCAGGTGTTGAGCTTGCGATTGGGTGTGAAGGCCTGGTGGCAGGCATCGTGGCCGAGGATGAACAGGCGGCCGATGATGAAGCCATTGACCACGCCCAGGGCGATCTTGGCCAGCAGCCAGGGCGCCCAGATGATGGCGGCCAGGCTGGCGCCGAACAGGCCGAAGTCGATCGCCGAGAGCAGCAGGGCGATGGCGGTGTTGCGCTGGCTGATGGGAATGACCCAGGAGCGGATTACCTTGCGGTGGGGCATGGGGGCGCCGGGGGCGACCGGGGTATTGCTGGTATGCGAAGTCGAGGACATCGAATTTACCTCTTCATACGGTGGAACGGTGGACGGGGGAGCTTGCCGCTGTGGAGCTCCTGCGAGCGCATCAGGTGGCCGGTGGCGGATGGCGGGTGGCGACGAGCTGGGGCGCTTGCGCTGATCCCAAAAGACAACGCGACCAGTCATCAGGGATGACGGATCGCGCCGTTTGGGTGCGGCAAGGATACCTTAGAAACGGTAGCCCACGCCAACGCCGATCAGCCACGGGTCGATCTTGACGTTGCTGACCTTCACACCGGAAGCGTTCTTCACGTCGCTGGAGATCTGGACCTTCTTGACGTCGAAGTTGAGCAGCCAGTGCTTGTCGATCTTGTAGTCGGCACCGAATTGCAGGGCGCCGCCGAAGCTCTTGTTGTCCAGTTGCAGGCCGTTGGGCAGGTCCACGCTGGAGATGCGGGTGTAGTTGATACCGGCGCCGACGTAGGGGCTGAAGGCGGCTTCAGGCATGAAGTGGTATTGCACCGTCAGGGTCGGCGGCAGGTGCTTGAAGCTGCCGATGGTGTTGCCATCCAGGCGCACGTCCTGCTTTTGCGGAACGGTCAGGATCAGCTCGGCCGAGATGTTCGGGGTGAAGAAGTAGCTGATGTCGAATTCGGGGATGATCTTCGAGTTGATCGTCAGGCGGTCCGATGCGCCGGTGCCACCAAGCTGGTCGGACTTGTTGTCCGGGTTCAGGCTGACGGCGCGCACGCGCAGCAGCCAGGGGCTCTGGGCTTCCTGTGCGAACACGGGAGCAGCGAGGGACGAAGCGAAGGCCGCCACGGCGGCGGTGAGGGTGACGATTTTTTTCACGGTTTTTACCTGTCGAGTGAGAATGAACGAAAGGTACGCGTGAACGCGCCGATGGGCTTTGATGCCGATCAAGCGCGATGTTGCATGCGGCCCAAAGGACACAAGCCCGGTCTGCACAGGCAGACCGGGCTTGGCTTTGCGGCAGCTAGAGAACTTGTGTCATTCCTTGTAGCGCGCCTCGCGGGCCAGCTTGGTCAGGTTTTCCGGATCTTCGAAGGCCTTGTAGTAGGCGTTCAGCGCCGGTGCGCCGCCGAGGTGGGCGTACAGTACACGCTGACCCTTGAAGTGACCCTTCTTGGCCATGTCGATGAGGCCGTCGATGGATTTTCCTTCGTAGACAGGATCGGTCAGCATTGCTTCCATCTCGGCCGCGGTGCGGATGGCGGCGATGGTCTGTTCGCTCGGCAGGCCATAGGCCGGGCCGCTGTAGTCGGGGATGATCTCGATGTCGGCATCGCGCACCACCACGCGCTGGCCACCCTTGGAGGCGATCAGTTCGCAGGTGTCGTTGGCGATCTTGGTGACGGCGCGGCGGGTCATGGCTTCGTCGTCGGCGGTATCGATGCCGATGACGCGACGGCGCTTCTGCTGTGCGGCAAAACCGACCACCATGCCGGCCTGGGTCGAGCCGGTGCAGGTCGCCACCACGATGTTGTCGAAGAAGATGCCCAGTTGCTCTTCCTGCATCGCCACTTCGTCGGCGAAGTTGGCGTAGCCCAGGCCGCCCAGCGGGTGGTCGGAGGCGCCGGCCGGAATCGGATAGGGCTTGCCGCCCTTGGCGCGCACTTCTTCCAGGGCCTTGGCCCAGGTGTCTTTTTCAGTGGTGGAGTAGCCGTAGCCGCCCATGATGGGATTGCCGCCCATGATGCGGGTGAGCAGAATGTTGCCGACCTTGTCGTAGACCGGATCGTCCCACTCCAGCCAGGTTTCCTGCACGGTATAGGACTTCATGCCCACGGCGGCGGCCGCGGCGCACACCTGGCGCGTATGGTTGGACTGGATGTTGCCGATGGAGACCAGCGTGTCACAGCCCTTGGCCAGCGCATCGGCCACCAGCCACTCCAGCTTGCGGATCTTGTTGCCACCAAAGGCCAGGCCAGAAGAGACGTCATCGCGCTTGGCCCAGATCTCTACCCCCAGCATGGCCGACAGGCGCTCCAGCTTGTGGATGGGGGAGGGGAAGAAGCCCAGCGTCTTGCGCGGGAAGAGTTTGTCGAGTGCCAGCATGGGATGCTCCGGTTCAGGTGGATTGTCGAAATTGGTCCGATTCACATCGAATCGCCGGGATCAACTTTACGCCTGGGCATTAAAATCGTGCTTCCGAATTTATGGCATTATCAGGATCAATAAATCATCAATTTAAAATTATGATTTAGGATATTTCACTATTAATAGAATAATTGGAATAATCATCATGACCCTAGATCGCATGGACAAGCGCATCCTCAAGGCGCTGCAGAAGGATGGCCGCATCGGCAATGCCGAGCTGGCCAAGAAGCTGGGCATGAGTGCCACGGCCTGCTGGAACCACACCCGGCGCCTCATGGACGAAGGCTATGTGAAGGAGGTGCGCGCCATCCTCGACCCCGAGAAACTGGGCCTGCCGGTACTGGTGACGGTGGGCGTGGTGCTGGACCGTTCCACGCCGGAGAGCTTTGCCGAGTTCGAGAAGGCGGTGCGCGAGATCGCCGCCGTGCAGGAGTGCCTGCTGCTGGCCGGCGAATTCGACTACTGGATCAAGCTGCGCGTGAAGGACCTGCAGGCCTTCAACCGCTTGCATGCCAATACGCTGTTGCGCCTGCCGGGCGTGCGTCAGTTGCGCTCCTTCTTCGTCCTCAATGAAGTGAAGAACAATCCGGAACTCGTGGTCGAATGAAGGATCTTGAAGCAGGCCCTATACTTCGATCACTGCCTCTTATTTTTTACTCTTCAAGGATTTGCTGATGACCTCTACCGCACCTGATACCGGCGCCGCGCTGCGTAGTTTCTATCCTCCCATCGAGCCCTATGATCATGGCCTGCTGGATGTCGGTGACGGTCACAGCGTGTATTGGGAAGTGTGCGGCAATCCGCAGGGAAAACCGGTGGTGTTCCTGCATGGCGGCCCGGGCGGTGGTTGCGGGCCCTCGCATCGGCGCCTGTTCAATCCGGAGAAATACCGCATCGTGCTGTTCGACCAGCGTGGTTGCGGCCGTTCGCGCCCCCATGCCAACCTCGAAGCGAACACGACCTGGGACCTGGTCGCCGATATCGAGCGACTGCGCGAGAAGCTGGGAATCGACCGCTGGCAGGTCTTCGGCGGGTCCTGGGGCAGCACGCTGGCGCTGGCCTATGCGCAGACGCATCCGCAGCGTGTGAGCGAGCTGGTCTTGCGCGGCATCTTCCTGCTGCGCCAGGCCGAGCTGGATTGGTACTACCAGGAGGGGGCCTCGTGGATGGCGCCCGATCGCTGGGACGAGTTCCTCGCACCCATCCCCGTGGCCGAACGCGGCAACCTGGTGCATGCCTATCGCAAGCGCCTCACCGGCACGGACGAGGCGGCCAAGCTGCAGGCCGCGCGCGCCTGGAGCCGCTGGGAAGCCAGCACCATCACCCTGGTGGCCGACGAACGCCTGATCGATTCCTTCAACGATGCGCAATTCGCGCTGGCCTTTGCGCGCATCGAGAACCACTACTTCTATCACAAGGGCTTCATGGAAGAGGGCCAGTTGCTGGCCAATGCCAGCCGCCTGGAAGGCATCCCCGGCGTGATCGTGCAGGGGCGCTACGACCTTGCCACGCCGGCCAAGTCGGCGTGGGACCTGCACCAGGCCTGGCCGGGGTCGGAACTGCATCTGATCAACAGCGCCGGCCACGCCTATAACGAGCCCGGCATCCTCGACCGCTTGATCGCGGCCACCGATCACTTCGCCGATCGCTAAGCCCGCACCATCCCGATTCGCCAGCGTTGACGCAACGCTGGCGAGCTTACCCGCGCATCAGTCCGCGCTTGCCTTCTTGCGTCCCCGCTTCCCCGCCACCCCGGCGGCCGCCACCGGCGCCGCTTCCGAATAGCCCTGTTCCAGCTCGGCCAGCCGGCCATTGAGCTTGCCCAGTACCTGCGTCAGCACCTGGGTTTCTTCCGTCGTTATCGCCGAAAACAAACCTTCGAGGAAGCTCTTGCGCAGTGGCTCCGTCGAGCACAGCACTTCCTTGCCCAGTGCGGTCAAAGCGATGTGCTTGACGCGCCGGTCACCGCTGTCGCTGCTGCGCACCACCAGGCCGTCGCGCTCCAGCGCATCCACCGCCTCGGTGATGGTGCGCGGTGCAAAGCCGAAGGCGGCAGCCAGGTCGGTCGAACGGACCGGGCTGTTGCGCTCGATGTGACCCAGGATCTTGGTGCGCGCCAGCGATGAGCCTTCGGCGCTCATGAGCTTGTCCAGCGCGCGGTGCGAGCGCAGGTAGAAGTCGCGCAAGGCCTCGGCGGCCTGGGTGTGATCGTGTGTAAAGCCTGTAGACATGTTTTTTCCAGATACCATATCATATGGTACCTCATTAATTTCATCGGTCGTTGAACTCAATCAACCCTCTCCCCCCGATATTAGGACAAAAAAGATGACAGACGCCACACCCGCCAACAATGATGCCGCCACCCGGCAAGCTGGCCAGAACGCCCCGGTCGATGCCCCCAGGAAACGCATGAGCCCACGCGCCCGCCTCATCCTGCGCACCCTGATGGTGGTGGTGCTGGTGATCGTGGCGTCCTGGATCCTCTACTACCAGTTCCGGGGCAAGTATCTGGAAAGCACCAACGACGCCTTCGTCTATGCCGACAGCGTCACGGTATCGCCCAAGGTATCGGGTTACGTGGAGCAGGTGCTGGTGGCCGACAACCAGATCGTCAAGGCCGGCCAGCCCCTGGTGCGTATCGATGCCCGCGACTACTCGGCCCAGGCCGCGCAAGCCAAGGCCCAGATCGACGCCGCAGCAGCCAGCGAGGAGGCCGCCCGCGCGCAACTGGCCGAGCAGCAGGCCGCCATCGACCAGGCCCGTGCGCAACTGGCCGCCGCCGAGGAAGATGCCCGCTTCGCCAGCAGCGAAGTGGAACGCTACACCCCGCTGGCCGCCTCCGGCGCCGAGACCCGTGAACGCCTGACCACGCTGCGTAACCAGCAGGCCCAGTCCCGCACCACGGTCGCCGCCCGCCGTGCCGCGCTGGAAGCGGCACAGCTGCGCGTGCGCTCGATCCAGGCCCAGGTGCGCCAGGCCCAGGCCCAGGGTGAGACCGCCCGCGCGCAATTCGATGCCGCCAGCGTCAACCTCGGTGCTACCGAAGTGCTTGCCAGCGTCGATGGCCGTATCGGCGACAAGCAGGTGCGCGTCGGCCAGTACGTCGCCGCCGGCACGCGCATGATGACGGTGGTGCCCACCCGCTTCTACGTCACCGCCAACTACAAGGAAACGCAGATCGGCATCATGCGCATCGGCCAGCCCGCCGTGGTCAAGGTGGACGCCTTGCCGGGCGTGGAATTCGCTGGTCACGTGGAGAGCATCGCCCCAGGCACCGGTGCCCAGTTCTCGCTCTTGCCACCGCAGAATGCCACCGGCAACTTCACCAAGATCGTCCAGCGCGTGCCGGTGCGTATCGCCATCGATGCCTCGCCCGAGGACACCCGCGCCTTCGTCGCCGGCCTGTCGGTGACCGTGGAAGTCAATACCATCGCCGCCAAGGATGAATTGCGCGCACAACGCGAACGCAACAGCGAAGCCAACGCCACCGGC
>JAFAMT010000007.1 GCA_019233085.1 Herbaspirillum sp. | reverse complement strand
GGCGCCTTGCGCTCGCGCAGGGAAGCGGCCAAGGAAGCCTATCTGGCTTCCGAGGCCAATTATCGCCAGACCGTGTTGAATGCCTTCCAGAACGTGGCCGATAGCCTGGTGGCCCTGGGCCACGATGCCGATACCCTGCAAGCGGCGGCAGCGGCGCGCCAGTCCAGCGAGCAGGGCTGGCGCAATGCGCGCAAGCGTGCGCAACTGGGGGCCTATGCGGCCAGCGCCGAGCGCGCCGGCGAGCGCCAGTATCTCAATGCTCGCCTGGGTGAGATCCGCGCCACCGCCAGTCGCATGAGCAATACCGCGACCCTGTTCCAGGCCATGGGCGTGGCCATGGAGGCGGCACCCGCACAGGCCGGCGCGACGCCATAAGCCATCCGCCGGCGTCGACGATGGCGATGGCGGCGCCCATGAGCACTTCAACGTTTCCCGCAAGCCCTGCCTGCGCGCCTCCTCCGGGGGCGGCGCAGGCAGGCGATGGCAATATTTCACGCACTTGCGCGCTTGTCAGCGTCTTGTCAGTCAATCTGGATGCCGCTGGGCTATATTCTCATCAGGTGGCTTGCGTTACCTCGGCCACCGACAATGACAATAAACCAGAATAATCGGGGAATCCATGTTGAAGGTTTCGGTGTGCCTGGCGGCACTGTCGCTGGGTGGTTGTGCTTCCATCACGGGCTCGCAGACGCAGCCTATTTCGGTTCAGGCCACGCAGGGTAGTCAGATTATTTCGGGCGCATCCTGCACACTCTCCAATGACGCCGGCAAGTGGTATGTGAAGACGCCCGGCAGCGTCGCCATCAGGAAGAGTACCGCGGACCTGGTCGTGGAGTGCGCCAAGGATGGCGTGACCGGCCAGCAGAATGTGGTCTCCAAGGCCAACACCAATGTCTGGGGCAATATCCTGGCCGGTGGCGTCATCGGTTACGCCATCGACCGCAACAGCGGTGCCGGCTTCGACTATCCCGAATCGGTGACCGTCATGCTGGGCAGCAAGCTGGGGGTCGTACCCTCGGCGGGTGTCGGAGGTGGCACGGCGAGCACTATGCCGACCGCACCGGATGGGCGCTGGCGCGCGGTGATGTCTTGCGACGCCAATCGCTTCCGCGCCGACTCGACGCCGTTCCAGGCCAATTTCGACGCCGAAGTCGACGGCAATCGTGTCATCCTGCGACGCCGCAACAAGATCGCCGAGGAAGTCATGTCGGGTACCATCACCGGGGAATCGCTGACCCTGGATGGCATGGGCTACCGTCTTGAAAATCCCGCCAATTCCTGGACCTTCAAGATCGACGGTGTCTTCATGGGCAATGCCAAGATCTACAACGGCAAGGGTGCGCAGCTGGCCAAGAACGGTACGACCGCACGTCTGTGCACGGTGTTGATGATCCACACCGATGTCCCACCCCCGCCGCCCAAGGAAGCGGGCAGCGAGGACGTGGCGGCAAAGTAGCCCGGTTCAGAAGCTCAGCCCTTGCTGGCGCCGAAAGTCAGCCCCGCCACGAACTGCTTCTGCATCACGAAGAACAGGATCACCGAGGGCAGCGCCGCCAGGATGGAACCGGCCGAGACCAGGTTCCAGGCGGTGGTCCACTGGCCGCGCAAGGCGGCCACGCCCACCGTGATGGGGGCCACGTCATCGCCCTGGGTCAGCACCAGTGCCCAGAAATAGTCGTTCCAGACGAAGGTGAACACCAGCACCGCCAGCGCCGCAAGGGCCGGGCGGATCAGCGGCAGCACGATGCGGTAGAACACCGTCCACTCGCTGGCGCCTTCGATGCGTGCCGCCTCGATCATCTCGAAGGGCAGCTGCTTGATGAAGTTGCGCAGGAACAGCGTGCAGAAGCCGGTCTGCATGGCGATGTGGAACAGCATCATCCCGGTGATGGTATTGAACAGGCCCAGCGACAGCGACAGGTCGCGCACCGGGATCATCAGGATCTGCTGCGGCACGAAGTTGCAGGCCACGAAGGTGGCGAAGAGTACTGTGTTGCCGCGGAACTGGTAGGTCGACAAGGCAAAGCCGGCCATGGCCGCCAGTGCGATGGCGCCCATCACCGAGGGTATGGTGATGAGGCAGCTGTTCCAGAAGTAATGCAGCATGGGCGAGGCGGTCAGCGCTTCGCGGTAGTTCTCCAGCATGGCGAAATCCTGTGGCCAGCCCCAGTAGTTGCCGGCCATCAGTTCATCGTTGGAACGTATCGAGGTCACCAGCGCGGCCAGCATCGGCAGCAGCCAGATCCCCAGCGCCACCGGCAGGGATAGGCGATACAGCAGGCGCTGGGTTGGCGTCCATTTTTCTATCGGCATCGGAAACATGGCGGTCCCTTTTCTTCTCAGCGTTCGGCGCGCAGCATGCGGCGCAATTGATAAACGATATATACCAGCATGATGGCAAACAGCGTCACCGCCACGGCCGCCGAATATCCCTGGCGGTAATACTTGATGGCCTGGTCGTAGGCGTAGTAGGCCAGCACGGTCGAGCTCTCATAGGGGCCGCCGCTGGTCATCACCGAGATCAGGTCGAAGCTGCGCAGCGCACCAATGATGCTCACCACGAACGCCATGAAGGTGGTCGAACGCAACTGCGGCAGGATCACGTAGCGCAGCATGCTCCAGCCACGGGCGCCTTCCATGCGCGCCGCTTCCACCTGGTCGTTGTTCAGTGCGGTCAGGCCGGTGAGGAAGAGGATCATGCAATACGCTGTCTGCGGCCACAGCGCGGCGAAGATGATGCCGAAGGTGGCATAGCGCGCGTCGCCCAGCACCGGGATGCCATGACCCAGCAGCAGCGCGAGCAGGCCGAAGCTGGGGTCATAGAACCAGCTGAACATCAGCCCCACCACTACCCCCGAGAGCACGAAAGGGGCGAAGAAGAGCGACTTCATCACCCGCATGCCGCGCACCTTCTGGTTCAGGTACAGGGCGATGGCCAGGCCCATGGGGGGGGCCAGCAGGAACAGCAGCAGCCAGGCCAGGTTGTTCTTGAGGGCCGTGTAGAAGGTCGGTGCATGGAACAGCTCGACATAGTTGGCCAGGCCCACGAACTGAGGCGTGGTCATGCCATCCCAGCTGAAAAAGCTGAGATAGATCGTGTAGAGGATAGGGTAGAGCACATAGACCAGCGTCATCACGCAGGCCGGCGCCAGGAACCAGAAGGCGGCACGGTTGCGCCGCGCGGCGCTGCGCCCGCCGCTCTGGCGGGCAGCCGTGGCGCCGGCTGGCGGACTTTCGGCGGCTTCGGTGGATGGCTGCATCGCGGAACTGGGAGAGAGCATGACGGGTACTCCTTGTATCTCACCGCGTCGAGACGCCTGCGGTGTTCAGGCATGCCACCCATCCCGCGCAGGGCAGGATGGGTGGGCAGGGATCACGACTTCTTGTAGATGCGCTTGCGGCTCTGTTCCAGCTCGTTGAGCACGTCGTCGATCTTGCTCGGATCGCTGATGAACTTCTGCATGCCCTTCATGCCTTCGTCGGCCATCTCCTTGGTCATGTCGCGATCATAGAACTGCGCGATACCACCCTTGGCATTGGAGAGGATCTCGAAGCCGGTGCGCGAGATCGGATCGGTCGGTGCCGGCGACTGGCTGTTGGCCGGCAGCGAACCCAGGCCCTCGGCCAGCTTGGCGCTGATCGCCGGCGTCCCCACGAAGGCGATGAAGCGATGTGCCTCGGCCTTGTTGCGTGCCTTGGCCGGGATGTGGATGGATTCGGTCGGACCTTCCTCGGCGGTGGGCACGGTGGCATCGATGATGGGGAACTGGAAGTAACCCATCTCCGGCGCCAGCTTGGCCGGGAAGCCCTTGGCGATGAAGGTGCCCATGAGCATCATGGCGGCCTTGCCCTGGAACAGGAAGGGCTGGGCGCCGTCGAGGTCATAGGAGAGGGCATTGTCGATGAAGACCTTGTTGTCGATCAGGCTCTTCCAGGCGCTGTAGACCTTCTTGACGCGCGGATCGGTGTAGGCGATGTCGCCGGCCATGAGTTGCTGGTGGAAGGCATTGCCGTTGATGCGCAGGTCCAGGTAGTCGAACCAGCCGGCCAGGGTCCAGGCATCGCGACCACCGACGGCGACCGGGGCGATGCCGGCGGCCTTCAACTTCTTGCAGGCTTCCAGGAATTCATCCCAGCTCTTGGGCTCGGCGGCGATGCCGGCTTTCTTGAAGAGATCCTTGCAATAGAACATGCCCCACGAGTAGTACACGGTCGGCGTCGAGTACTGCTTGCCTTGCCAGGAGGAGGCTTCCTTGGTGGAGGCGTAGGTGGCGTCCCAGTTGTTCTTCTTCCAGTCGGCGCTCAGGTCTTCCAGCAGGCCGCGGCTGGCATAGAAAGCCATGCGCTCGCCGTTGTGCCAGTTGATGATGTCTGGCGCCTGGGTCGAGAGCCAGCCGGGCAGCTGCACCTTGTAGGCTTCTTCCTCGACGAAGGAGACCTTGATGTCCACGTCCGGGTTGGCCTTCTTGAATTCATCCAGCGTGGATTGCCAGACGGTGCGTTGCACGGCGCCCTTGTAGGCGATATTGACGGCCAGCGTACCGGCGCTGGCCAGGGTGCTCCAGGTGGCCGTGGCAGCCAGGCAGCCGGCGATCACACCCATGCGAATCATCTTGTTCATTGTTGTCTCCGAATGTTGGGTTCAAAACAGCTTGGTCATTGGTGTTCCTGGCAGGTTCTGTTGCCTGCTTTTGCATCGGCGGCATCGGCAGCATCGGTAGCATCGTCCGCCATGCAGTCTTCCAGAGTGAGGCCGGCTTGTTGCGTTTTTCTAGCGTTGCGCGATCCGGTAGATGGCCACGCCCTGTGGTTCCAGGACAGGCTGTCCGACCAGGAACTGCGCGCCCTCCGACTGCGGTAGCGTGACCGGCACGTCGCCATAGTTGAAGGCGAACTGCAGGCCGCCGCGCTGTTGCAGGCGCAGGCTGTCGGGCAGGCGCTGCGGTGCCAGGCCGGCTTCGCGGGCGACCTGCTCGAAGTAGCTGGCCGTCAGTGCCTCGTCGAAGATACTGGCCAGGAAGTGTACGCGCTCCTTGCGCACGATGGCCGGATGGCCGTCGGCGAAGCTGGCCACGGTCTGCAGGCCGGGGCCATCGCTTTCGATGAGGTCGCGCCAGTGCCGGCCATGGCCGCTGACGCCATCATCCGCACCGAAGCTGACCGGCTCGCTGATGTTGGGGCGCAGCGATTCCACCCGCCACACGCGCATGGGCAGCAATTGTTGCAAGGGACCGGGCGGCAGCGTGGCCGGGATCTGCAGCGACGCTGTCTTGGAGCCGCTGCGCGGACCGAAGATCGCTTGCGCTCCGCTGCCGGCGATGCGCGCGGGCAGGTCCTCCGGCACGATGGGCAGGGGTGGCACCACGATCATGGCGTAGCCCTCCAGGTCGGCGTGCAGCGGCAGGATATCCACATCCAGGCCCAGGCCGCGCAGGGTCGAATAGTAGGAGAAGACGAAGCGCTGGTATTCGAAATCGATGCCCTGGAAGTGGATGTCCAGCAGCCACTTGGCGTCGTAGTCGAACAGCAGTGCCACCTTGCCGCGTGGCTGGGCCAGTTCGCCATGGGCCTGTTCGACGGCGGTGATTTCATGCGCCACGCGTTCGGCTTCGGTGCCGCCGACGTCGAGGCGATTGTCGGGTCGGTTCAGGCCGGCGTGCATCTGCTCCTGGGCGAACGGGCACTGGCGCCAGCGGAAGTAGGAGACGCAGCCGGCACCGTGGGCAAAGGCTTCCCAGCTCCACAGGCGCACCATGCCGGGCAGCGGATGCGGGTTCCATTGCGCCCAGTTCACCGGGCCCGGCTGTTGCTCCATGACCCAGAAGGGCTGGGCCGACATGCCGCGATACAGGTCGTGGTTGAAGGTGGCAAAGTCGGGATGGCCGGTGCGCAACCAGCGTGCCTTGGTTTCCTGGTCGAACCACATCACTTCCAGTGCACCCAGCGGATAGCTGTCCCAGCTGGCTACGTCGAGGTCAGCCGCCACCGGATAGTGGTCGAAGTCCAGGAACATCTGCATGAAGTTGTGCACCATCAGCCGGCCCGGCGACAGGGGCCGCAGGATCTCCACCTGCATGCGGTTGTAGCGCGCCACCTCGTCGGAGGCAAAGCGGCGATAGTCCAGGCGATGCGAGGGATGGGCTTCAGTGACCGTGCCCACCGGCGCATCGATCTCCTCGAAGCTGCGGTACTCCATGCTCCAGAACACCGTTCCCCAGGCCGCATTGAGCGCATCGATGCTGCCGTAGCGCTGGCGCAGCCAGAGGCGGAAGCGACGCAGCGCCGAGGGCGAATAGCTGACCACGGTCTGGTGGCAGCCATATTCGTTGTCCAGTTGCCAGGCGGTGACGGCGGGATGCTTGCCATAGCGTTCGCCCAGCAGGCGCACGATGCGTTGCGATTCCTCGAAGTAGGAGTCGGAAGAAAAATCATAGTGGCGGCGCGAACCGAAAGCGCGCGGGCGACCCTGGGCATCGATGGCCAGTACGTCGTCATGACGGTCGATGAGCCACTTGGGCGGGGTGGCCGTGGGCGTGCACATCACCACCTCCAGCCCGTGGCGGGCCAGTACCTCGATGGCGCGGTCCAGCCAGTCCCAGCGCAGGTCGCCGGGCGAGGGTTCGATGCGACTCCAGGCGAACTCGCCGATGCGGACCTGCCGGATGCCCAGCGCCTTCATGCGCTGGGCATCGCTGTCCCACATCGTCTCGGGCCAGTGTTCGGGGTAGTAACAGACACCCAATCGTAATGACATGATGTTGATTCCTTGATCTGGTGATGCGTGCAAGAGGGGAGGGAGCAGCTGCGGCGTTCAGGCCGCCACCGCCAGTGCGCCATGGACCTGTGTGCGTGCCAGGGCCACGCCGTCGCCATCGAACAGGTAGGCGCAGGCCGGCGCAATGGCCACGCGCAGACGATCGCCACGGGCGATGCGGGCGTCGCCCGGTGCCTTGGCCACCAGCGGCTGGCCGGCGGGTTCATCGAGGTGGACGTAGGTCTGCTCGCCCAGGCGCTCCACCAGCACCACTTCGCGGGTGATGGCATGGCTGCCCTGCTGGCCGATTTCCATGTGCTCGGGACGCACGCCCAGGGTCACGTCCTGGCCGGGCAACACGCCATTGGCTTGTGCCGCCACCAGCAGGGTTTCGCCGGTGGCGGGCAGGCGCACCAGGATGCCGTTGTCCTGGATGCTCACCACCTGGGCGGGCATGAAGTTCATCCGTGGCGAACCGATGAAGCCGGCCACGAAGCGGTTGCGCGGATGATGGTAAAGCTCCATGGGCGCGCCGACCTGGGCGATGCTGCCGAAGCGCTGGGTATCGGCGCCGGCATGCAGCAGCACGATGCGGTCGGCCAGGGTCATGGCCTCGACCTGGTCATGGGTGACATAGACCACGCTGGCCTGCTCGAACTGGCGATGCAGGCGCGCGATCTCCACGCGGGTCTGGCTGCGCAGGGTGGCGTCGAGATTGGAGAGCGGCTCGTCGAAGAGGAACACGCCGGGACGGCGCACGATGGCGCGACCGATGGCCACGCGCTGGCGCTGGCCGCCCGAGAGCTCCTTGGGCTTGCGCTGCAGCAGTTCCTCCAGCTGCAGGATGCGCGCCGCCTCGCGCACCTTCTGCTCGATCTCCGCCTTGGGCAGCTTGGCCAGCGTCAGGCCGAAGCTCATGTTTTCGTACACCGTCATGTGCGGAAACAGCGCATAGCTCTGGAACACCATGGCCACCGAGCGCTGCGCCGAAGGGACGTCATTGACGCGCTTGGCGCCGATGTAGAGGTCGCCGCTGCTGAGATCTTCCAGCCCCGCGATCACCCGCAGCAGCGTGGACTTGCCGCATCCGGAAGGGCCGAGGAAGACGCAGAATTCATGCTCGCCGATGGCGAGGTCGACGTCGCGGATTACCGGCGGGGCGTCGCCGTAGGCTTTCTGTGCTGCACGCAGGATGATGCTGGCCATCACGTATTCCTAACAAGAAGAATCACACATCAGGCAGCCGAAAAGGCAGGGCTGGCGTAAGGTTAAGCGCTTAATCAATCAATCCAAAAAAAGATCGCCTGGCTGTTCCTGAGTGCAATCGGGTTTGTCTCCACGTCGTTGTTCTGATCGTGTTGCCACATCGGGGCGGCAAAATTTGTGAATCGATCATACCCATCTTGGATGGGGCGTGCAACAAGAATCCTGTAACCGCAAGACGCCAGCGTTTTGTCAGGAAAGTGCGGCGCGCGGGCGCGGCGGCGGCCCGGGAACGGCCAGGGTGGTGCGTTGACAAGCCCCGCATTAGAGGATTGAATGCGAGGGCTTCCAACTCCATGCTTCCATGACTACCCTATCCGAAGTCGCCCGACTGGCCGGTGTAACCTCGGCCACTGTATCGAACGTCCTGCGCCAGCGCGGCAAGGTGGGCGAGCAGACGCGCCAGCGCGTGCTCGATGCCGTGGCGCAACTGGGATACCGCCCGCACCTGACGGCGCGCGCGCTGGCCGAGGGACGCGCACCGACGCTGGCGCTGGTGGTCTCCAGCATTGCCAACCCCTTCTATCCCGAGTTCGCGCTGGCGGCCGAGCGCGCCGCCCGCGCGCACGGGCGCTTCCTGATCGTCTGCAATACCAACGATGACCCCGAGACCGGCCGCGCCTACCTCGACCAGATGGCCGGCACCCTGTCCGATGGCATGCTGATCATGAATGCCAACCTGCCCATGGATGAGCTGAAGAAGACCGAGCAGCGCGGTGCGCCCGTGGTGCTGTGCATGTGGGAAAAGCCCGACGCCCCGCCCGAGCTGCCCTGCATTGCGGTGGATTTCCACGAGGCCGGCGCGATCGCCGGGCGTCACCTGCTGGCGCTGGGTCATCGCCAGTTCGGAGCTCTGGTGGGCAGCAAGAAGAGCGGCATCCACGCCGAGCGCTACCGGGGTTTTGCCGGCGCCTGTGCCGCCGCCGGCCACAAGCATCCGCTGCAGCGCACCCGCTATATCCGCGATACGGTGGAAGCCGGCTACCAGGCCACCATGGAGTTGCTGC
>JAFAMT010000387.1 GCA_019233085.1 Herbaspirillum sp. | reverse complement strand
GATCACCGACTGCAGGAAGCCCACCGGCGCAAGCCAGGCCAGGATGATGGGCACGCTTTGCCACTGCGGCCCCAGCGCCACGCGCACGAAAGGGTCGCGCAGCAGCCACAGGCCGGCCATCATGGGCGCGGTGACGGTGGCGATCAGACGCAAGGAACGGAAATACAGGCGCGCCATCTCGGCACGCTGCCCCTGCTGCCGGCTCATCACCGGGAACAGCGCCCGGTTGGCCACATAGCTCATGCTCTGCAGCGGGAACATCATTACCTTGTAGGCCTGCGCGTAGATGCCCAGCGGTACCGCGCCCAGGATACGGCCGATCACCATGCTGTCGGCGTTGCGGGCGAAGAAGTTGACGAAGGAGAAGCCGGTCAGGTTGCCGCTGAAGCGCCACAGGCCACGGAACTCGCTGCGGCTCCAGATCTTCTCGGGACGCCAGCCGCTGGAGAGCCACAACTGCAGCGCCGACAGCATGGCCGACACCAGCGTCTGCCACACCAGGCTATAGACGCCGAAGCCGGTGAAGGCCAGCGTGATGGCCGTCACCAGCGCCACCGAGGCCGACACGATCTCGATACGCGCCAGCGTGCGAAAGGAGGACTCGCGCTCCAGCAGGGCGCTATGTACCGCGCAACTGCTGGTCAACGGAAAGGACAAGGCCATCAGGCATAGCACCGGTGCCAGGTGGGGGGTGCGGAAATAATCCTCCACCATCGGCGAGATGGCCACCAGGATCACGGCAATCGAGACACCCAGCCCGATATTGAGCCAGAAGACGGTATTGGTGGTCTCGCGGGTCAGCGTCTCCTTCTGGATCACGGCGGCTCCCGTGCCCATGTCGCGCAACAGCGAGGCGAAGTTGACGGCCACCGTGGCCATGGCCAGCAAGCCGTATTCGGAGGGTGCCAGCAAGCGCGAGAGGATGAAGATGGACACCATCTGCAAGGCGATGCGCACCACCTGCGACAACGTCAGCCAGCGTGCGTTGGACATAGCCGAAGCCATTATGCGACCTTCCTTTCTTCGGCGAATCCAAAGCGCTCTATCATGGCCGCGATCTGGATGTCGTTGTAGTTGCCGGTGAGGTTGTCTCCCCACAGGGCGCATTCCTGGGAGCCGTCCCAGCAATAGAAATAGCTGTCGCGATTGGCCGAGGGCGCACGCCGGAAGCGCGCCCCGTTGCGGCGGGCCATCCACCAGAACCAGATGTCGTCGCCGCGCGGGCAGAGCTGCATGAATTCATCCTCGCGCAAGACTTCCTCGCCGAGGATGCCCGGCGCGTACAGCACACCGCCGATGCCGGTGGGGAAATGCAGATCGTCGGACTTGAAATCGGCGATCGAATACTCCCACTGCGTATAGGGCAGCGGCAGGCCATCGCTGCCCAGCCGCACGCGGTGGACGCGATGGGCGATGACTTCGCGCTGCCCCGGCTGGTAGGCATCGACCAGCTCCTTCAACCAGTTGCGCCAGTAGTGCACGTCGTCATCGGCGGTGACGATGATGCTCTCGGGGTCGCATTGCAGCTGCGGGATCAGCTTCTTGTAGGAGCGCAGGTCGTCGCAGGCACGGATCTCCAGGCCATGGCGGGTCAATGCCGTCACGCTGGCGGGCAGCTGGTCCATATCCTGGTGGGCGATCCACAGGACGATGCGCGCCGGCGCGAAGGTCTGGCCCAGCAGCGACATCAGGGTCAGGTGCAGCGTGCCAAAGCGCGGCGGGTAGGAAGTCAGCGATACCACCACGCCACTGGCCGCGTTGCGGCGCGCGCCGAAGCGCCGGCCCGCCAGCAGCCAGTTGGCCTGGAACTTGAGGAAGAAACCGGCCGACGGAAACAGCCGGGCATCGGCGCGCAATCGCTTCAGCATCACGGTCTCACCGGGGCATCTTGGAGGGACGACCGATGGCGTGATATTCCACGCCGAGTCGCGCCATGGTGAGCGGCTCGAACAGGTTGCGGCCATCGAAGACCAGCGGCTGCTTCAGGCTGCTCTTCATCGCCGCGAAGTCCGGGCTCTTGAAGGATTTCCACTCGGTCACGATGACCACGGCATCGGCCCCTTCCAGGGCTTCCATGGCGCCGCTGGCAAAGTGCAGGTCCTGGCGTCGGGCGGGCAGATCGGCCAGGTCCAGGTCGAAGGCGTGGCGGGCTTCCTCCATGGCCACGGGATCAAAGGCCTGTACGCGGGCACCGCGCTCCAGCAGCTCACGCACGATGACACGACTGGGAGCGGCGCGCATGTCATCGGTGTTGGGCTTGAAGGCCAGGCCCCAGACCGCGAAGGTCTTGCCCGACAGATCTTCGCCTAGGCGACCGATGATCTTCTTCAGCAAGACCTGCTTCTGCTTCTCATTGACCGACTCCACCGAACCGAGGATCTCCAGCTCCTGGCCATGCTCGCTGGCGGTGCGGGCCAGCGCCTGCACGTCCTTGGGGAAGCAGGAGCCGCCATAGCCGGTACCGGCATAGAGGAAACTGAAACCGATGCGCGGATCCGAGCCTATGCCCTTGCGCACGTGTTCGATATCCACGCCCAGGCGGTCGGCCAGGTTGGCCAGCTCGTTCATGAAGGAGATGCGGGTGGCCAGCATGGCATTGGCGGCATACTTGGTGAACTCGGCCGACTTCACGTCCATGTAGAGGATGCGCTCGTGGTTGCGGTTCAGCGGTGCGTACAGTTCGCGCATCACCTCGCGCGCCTCGGCGCCGGGCGCGCCCTCTTCCACGCCGATGACGATGCGGTCGGGGCGCATGAAGTCTTCCACTGCCGCGCCCTCCTTGAGGAACTCGGGATTGGAAACGATCATGGCGTCCAGTTCGCTGCGTCCGCGCGCCTGCAGTTCGGCCTGGATGGCGGCCTTGACCTTGTCGCCAGTACCTACCGGCACGGTGGACTTGTCGACCACGATGCAGTTGCGTTCCATGTAACGGCCGATGTTGCGGGCGGCGGCCACCACGTATTGCAGGTCGGCCGAGCCATCTTCATCGGGCGGAGTCCCCACGGCGATGAACTGCACCTCGCCGTGCGCCACGCTGGCGGCGATGTCGGTGGAGAAGATCAGGCGCCCCGAGGCACGATTGCGGGCGATGATTTCCTTGAGCCCGGGCTCGTAGATGGGTACGCCACCGCTATTGAGGATCTCGATCTTGTGGCGGTCCACATCCAGGCAGAAGACCTTGTTGCCCAGTTCGGCCAGGCAGGCGCCAGTGACCAGGCCGACATAGCCGGTCCCGATGACGGTGATGTTCATGCGTTTCCTTTCAGCTCCTCGGAGCAGA
>JAFAMT010000269.1 GCA_019233085.1 Herbaspirillum sp. | reverse complement strand
CTTCCTCGAATGCGAAGTCGAGGCCGGTCGCCTGCCGCATACGCTGGCGCCGCTGCAGGCCGGCATCGGCACCATCGCCAACGCCGTGCTGCATGGCCTGGTGGATTCGCCGTTCCGCAACCTGGTGATGTATTCGGAAGTGTTGCAAGACAGCGCCATCGAGCTACTCGATTCGGGCCAATTGGCCTTTGCCTCGGCCTCCTCGATCACGCTCTCGCAGGCCAAGTACGCGCACTTCCTGGCCAATATCGACCGTTACCGTGACAAGCTGGTGCTGCGTCCGCAAGAGATCAGCAACCATCCGGAAGTGGTGCGCCGCCTGGGCATCATCGGGCTGAACACGGCGCTGGAATTCGACATCTACGGCAACGTCAACTCCACCCACGTGGGCGGCACGCACATGATGAACGGCATCGGCGGCTCGGGCGACTTCGCGCGCAACGGCCAGATCTCGATCTTCGTGTCCAAGTCGGTGGCCAAGGACGGCGCCATCTCCAGCGTGGTGCCCATGGTCTCGCACGTGGATCACAGCGAGCACGACGTCGATGTGCTAGTCACCGAATGGGGCCTGGCCGACCTGCGCGGCCTGGCACCGCGCGAGCGCGCCATCAAGGTCATCGAGCACTGCTGCCATCCGGACTACCGGCCGCAGCTGCGCGATTACTTCGAGCGCGCCTGCCAGGCCGGTGGCCATACGCCGCACCTGCTGGGCGAGGCCTTCTCCTGGCACCAGCACTACGCGCAGCACAAGACCATGCGCCTGGGCTGAGAGGTCTAGCGTCCCAGCGCGCCCCAGCCGACGGTCTTGTGGACGACGGCTGGCATGGCTTCCTTCATGGTGTCGATGAAATGGCGCAGGCGCGCCGGGTAGAAGCGCGCGTAGGGATACATCAGCGACACCGGCAGCGGCGCCGGCTGCCATTGCGGCAGGAGCTGCACCAGGCGGCCTTGGGCCACATCGTCCTGGAGCACCCAGGACGACCCCACGGCCACCCCCAGACCTTCGATGGCGGCATTGCGCAGCGAGTAGAGGCTGTCGGTCACCAGCCGTGGCCGGAAACCGACATGGCGCTGCTCGCCGCTCTCCTCATGGGTCAGCGTGACCTCGCGGCGGTAGAAGGCGGGGATGGCGATCCACGGCAGCTCGGCCAGGTCGGCCGGATGGCGCGGCAGGGGCCGGCCCTCCAGCAAGGCCGGCGCCGCCACCGTCATGCGTGGCACCTCGGCCAAGTGGATCGCCACCACCGACGGGTCATGCACCTCGCCCACCTGAATGGCGCAATCGATGCCCTGGCTGATGAAGTCGGCGGCACGGTCATGCAACAGCCACTCCACCGTGATGCGCGGGTGACGGCGCATGAACTGGGCCAGCGGCCCGATCAGCTGCTTCTGCCCGAAGGCATGCGGCACCACCACCCGCAGCGTGCCCTCGGCCTGCTGGCGCGCACCGCGCAGCTCACTCTCCAGTTCGTCCCAGCCGGCCAGCAGTTCCTTGGCCCGTTCATAGCAGCGCTCGCCATCCTCGGTCATCTTCATCGCGTGGGTGGAACGTTGCAGCAGGCGCACGCCCAGCGAGCGCTCCAGGGTCTGCAGGCGGCGGCTGATGGTGGGCTGGGTGGTGCCCATCTGCGCCGCGGCGGCCGAGAAATTGCCGGCCTCGACGATGCGCACGAAGGTCTGCATGAGCTCGATGCGATCGGTCAGGCCGGTGGCGGCAAAGGCAGAAGTGGCGGCGGAGGAGGGGGCGGGCTTGGTCATACGGCTAACGTATATCAATTCTGTCCGGCGCGCTACTACCGTATGCGAGCAAGGAGGAAGAGAATCCGTTCCAACGCTGGCAAAGAGGGGTTTCCCGGGCTGGCGACGATACAACCCGAACGGAGTCTCCATCATGAACACCATTCCCAAGACGCATACAAGCGGGGCCGGCACGGCCACCGCCCATCCCACCGCACACGGCCATGCACATGGTCTGTCGGGCTCGCTGATCCTGCTGCTGGCCACTGGCGCCGGACTGGCGGTGGCCTCGCTGTATTACTCCCAGCCAATGCTGGGCGTGCTGGCCGACGACATCGGCGCCTCCGAACGGGCCGTGGGCATGGTGCCCATGGCGACCCAGCTCGGTTATGCGCTGGGCATCCTGCTACTGGCGCCGCTGGGCGACCGCTATGACCGTCGCCGCATCATCCTGATCAAGGCCGCCATCCTGACCGCCGCGCTGCTGCTGGCCGGCGCCGCCTCCGGTGTGGGCGCCTTGCTGGGGGCCAGCCTGGCCATCGGCCTGACGGCCACGCTGGCCCAGGATATCGTCCCGGCCGCCGCCACCCTGGCGCCGGAACAGCATCGCGGGCGCATCGTCGGCACCGTCATGACCGGGCTGTTGCTGGGTATCCTGCTCTCGCGGGTGGTGGCCGGTTTCGTGGCCGAGCACTTTGGCTGGCGCGCCATGTTCGTGGCGGCCTCGGCCAGCATCGCCGCCATCGGCGTGGCGGCCTGGCGCGGACTGCCGCGCTTCCATCCGACCACGCATCTGTCGTATGGCGCGCTGCTGGGTTCGCTGCGTACCCTGTTCAACAAGCATGGCGCCCTGCGTCGTGCCGCACTGGCCCAGGGCTTGCTGGCGATCGGTTTCTCGGCCTTCTGGTCGACGCTGGCGGTGATGTTGCATGGCGCCCCCTTCCACCTCGGTAGTGCCGCTGCCGGCGCCTTTGGCCTGGCCGGTGCGGCAGGCGCTCTGGCCGCGCCCCTGGCTGGTCGCATCGCCGACCGCAAGGGCCCGGAACTGGTGACTCGTCTGGGTGTGGGTCTGGCTACGCTGTCCTTTGCCGCCATGGCCCTGTCGCCGTGGTTCTCGACCCAGGGGCAACTGGTCTTGCTGGCGCTGGCCGCCATCGGCTTCGACCTCGGTGTGCAGGCTACCCTGGTGGCGCACCAGAGCATTGTCTACGGTATCGAGCCCGGTGCCCGCAGCCGCCTCAATGCAGTGCTGTTCGTGGGGATGTTCATCGGCATGGCCGCCGGTGCGGCGCTGGGCAGCCTGGCCTTGGCGCAGTGGGGCTGGATCGCGGTAGTGGCCCTGGCCACGGTCAGCTCGGCGCTGGCGCTGGTGGTGCGGATGTGGCCGGGTGCGGCGAAGGCACATTGAGCCAAGGCGGCTGATAGACAGGTAGTGCAGGAATCACGGTCCCGGCTTTGCCGGGACCGTTTTTTTTGGGAGGCGGAAATTGACTTACACACAGGTTTTCCCGACCTGCAGTCCTGCATGCGCTGCAAGCGGTGAAAAGAGTCGGGAATTGCGTCACAACAATCTGTCGTTTTACATCCAATATCCGCCAACGGATAGCCCACTCTCCCTATGATGAGCGCCAATTCTGGCTGCCGTTTTGGGGCGCCAGAAGACCTCATCCCAACCAGACCCTCATCAAGAAAAGGGGAGAACCCATGTCGCTCGTTCGTCAGCTCATTCCCGTTTTTCTCTTGTTTTGCATGACCGTCCACGCCGACGCGGTGGCCGAATCCTGTCACGCCACGTCGCAAAAGGACATCGCCGCGCTGTTCGAGCGCTGGAACGACTCACTGCAAAGCGGGGATCCGGCCAAGGTCGTGGCCAACTACGCGCCGGGTTCGGTCCTGCTGCCCACGCTATCGAACAGGCCACGCGTGAGCGTGAAGGAAAAGGCCGATTACTTCGAACACTTCATGACCGGCAAGCCCGTCGGCAGCATCGACCGCCGCGTCATCCATCTCGACTGCAACAATGCCATCGATACGGGCCTCTACACCTTCCGCTTCGCGGATGGCTCGATCGTCAAGGCACGCTACACCTTCACCTACCAATGGAGCGATGATCGGTGGCTGATCACCAGCCATCACTCTTCGATGATGCCGGAAAGGAACTGACGACACTGGCCCCACGCCGGATCGATGCACTCGAAAGGCCCTGCTGATGAAGCATATAAATAACAATCATTCTCATCTATAATGCCTCCATCCTGGCTGGCAATGTGCACTTTCGCACGTCGGGCGGGTAGCACGGGAGAGACTGATGAACATGGACAAGCATTCTTCGCCAGCGATGGCGACCGCGCCGGCAGGGCAGCCCGAGTACCTCGTCCTGCTGCGCCACCTGGCGTCGACCCAGCAGCGTTGCAGCGCGCTCATTGCCCAGCAGGCAAGCGAAATCGCCCAGCTACGCGGTCAGACCATGCAGCTGCGCGCCCAGGTGATCGCCCGCGACAGCGCCTTGGCCTGGGCCCTGGCCGACCGCGCCGCCCTGGAAGAAGCCGCCCCCGACCTGGCGCCGCGCGCCAGCCTGACGCGCAAGGTCAAGGAGCTGCACGGCAAGCTGCAGGACCTGATGCGCGAGAAGATGCGCCCACCCCTGGCTGCCAGCGCCAACGCCAGTCAGACGACCGCCACCGAACCCGAACTCTCCGCGCTGGAAGCCAGCGTGGCCGCCGCCGATCTGGTGATCTGCCAGACCGGCTGCCTCAGCCACGGCGCCTACTGGCGCGTGCAAGACCAGTGCAAGCGCAGCGGCAAGACCTGCATGCTGGTGGAGCAACCGGCGCGCTTCCGGGTCATGCGCATCCACCAGGTCAGCCAGGCCGTGATGCTGGATGCGGACGATCGGGCCTGATGCCGCCTCTGCGATATTGGTAATGGTAATCACTATCATTTATACTGGGCGCTTTGCCGGGGCTGCTTGCCAGCCTGCCAACCTGTCCAGGGATGTGCATTCCCATGTCTATCGAAGCCCTCTATTGCGACCACCATTCCTGGCTCCAGGGATGGCTGCGGCGTCGGCTCGGCAATAGCGAGCAGGCGGCCGACCTGGCGCAGGACACCTTCCT
>JAFAMT010000105.1 GCA_019233085.1 Herbaspirillum sp. | reverse complement strand
AGATTCCACGCAATGCCAGGCGATACAAAGGGAAGCGACGTTTTCCGCCCCAATTTCGAGGAACCATTACGGAGGGACGCCAATGAGCTCTGCTCAGCATGAACACGAGTCTGCCATCAAGACTCCCAAGCAATTGATCGCAGCAGTAGTCGCAGGTTTTCTAGTCCCCATCATCTGTATCGTGCTGCTGGTCCAGTATGTGACCAACGGCCAAAAAACCGGGGCTGGCTCCGACAGCCAGGCGCCCGAGGCCATCGCGGCCCGCATCAAGCCGGTCTCCGACGACGGTTTTACCTTCCGTGACGCCAATGGCCCCAAGCAGCTGCTTTCGGGCGAAGAAGTCTTCAAGACCACCTGCTCGGCCTGCCATAGCGCCGGTGTTGCAGGTGCTCCCAAGGTCGGCGACGCCGCCGCCTGGCAAGCCCGTATCGCCGCTGGCTACGACACCCTGGTCTCGCACGCCATCAATGGCCTGCGCGCCATGCCGGCCAAGGGCGGCAATCCTGACCTGGATGACGTCGAAATCCAGCGTACCGTGGTCTACATGGCCAACCAGTCCGGTGCCAAGTTCAAGGAACCCGAAGTGAAGGCGCCGGCCGCTGCCGCCGATGGTGCCGCCGCTCCCGCCGCAGACGCTCCCGCCAAGTAAGCTCCCGGCACGGCCGTTGCCGACATGAAAAAGCCCCGAATGTGATTCGGGGCTTTTGCTTTTTGCACCAGCGGCAACCGGGGCGATCAGTAGCGCTGCGGAGGCGGCGGTGGTGGGTAGCTGCCCGGATTGTAGCCGGCGGGTGCCTGCGCCGGGGCGCTGGCCTGCTGCTCGGCGACGAAGATCTCCACGCGGCGGTTCTTGGCGCGATTGGCGTCCGAGGTGTTGGGCACCAGTGGCTCATGCGAACCACGTCCCTGGATGCTGAAACGGCTGGCCGCCACACCCCGTGTGCTCAGGTAGTCGCGGGTACGCGCAGCACGTTGCTGGGACAGCGGGTCGTTGATGGCATCGCTGCCGGTATTGTCGGTATGGCCGACAATGGTGACGGTAGTGGCCGGATTCTCGACCAGCGTGGCGGCAAAGCGGTCCAGCACCGGGCGCATCTCGGGCTTGATGTCGGCACGCCCCGTATCGAAGGAGATATCGCTGGGGATCTCCAGCTTGAGGCGGTTGTCGGCGGTCTGCGTGACTTGCACACCGGTGCCCTGGGTGGCCTGTTCCATGGCGCGTTTCTGGTTTTCCATGCGGTTGGACCAGATGTTGCCGGCTACCGCGCCAATGGCGCCACCGATGGCCGCGCCACCCAGTGCACGGCCGCCGCCGCCACCGCCGGTGGCCGCGCCCAGGATGCCGCCGATGCCGGCACCAATGCCCGCGCCGGTGGCGGTGCCACGCTGGGTCGGGCTCATGTCGGCACAGCCGGTGATGGCCAGTACGCCGGCCATGGCTGCGATCGATAAAGTTTTCATGTCACGTCCTTTCTTGCCTTCTCAGTGTTGTTGTCCAGGCCTGTAGGGGCCGGTGATGATCAGAGCCGATTACGGCCATTATGTTCCTGTCGCGCTTCCCCAAAATGACAAGGGCATCCGGCTTACCGGATGCCCTTGCGTACTAGCAGGGGATCGTCAATTCTCGCCCGCTCCTGGTTCCGGCGGGCCTTGCAACGCATCCGCATCCTGGTCGGCCGGTGCGCCGCGCTGGCTGATGTAATACGCCAGGCCGCCCACGGCGGCGATGATGCCGCCCATGAGCAGCGGCTTGCGCAACCATCGGCGCGACAGCAGCGAGGCGCCCGTCACCAGCAACGGCGTCACCGACTGCAGGTTGATGCCGCCCAGGCCGCCTGAGGCGATCGACTTGATCGAACGTATCGTCTTGCCGCCCCCGAACAGCGATGCCGCGAAATGGCCCACGCGGCTCAAGGCGCCTTTGGCCAGCGACTCCGCGCTCAGGTTCTCGCGCACCACCTGGCGCGCTTCCATCACGCCCAGCCGGTAGAGCGCGCCTTGCGCGAGTACCTTGCGCTTGCGCTCCTCATGGGTCATGCCCTGGTCTTGGTCTGTCTGCATGCCTATCCTCGGAAAAAAACGCTCACAGCAGCGCGTCACGGTCCCGGCGCAGTTCCGACATGGTCTGCGGCAGGGACAGCTTGCCCTGGCGCAGCACCGAGCGGGCATACCACACCAGGCCCACCGTGGCCGCGCTGAACAGGAAACCCAGCAGGGCCAGGATCTTCCAGCCCCAGGTGGCCCAGGCCAGCAGCACGATGAGCACCGACCAGAAGGCGATGGCAAACCACAGCGCGACCGCCGCCAGCACGAAGATGATGGCGAATCGCACCAGGTTGGCGCCGATCTCCGACATCTCCAGCGAGGCCAGCTCGATACGGCTGATGATCAGGCCCAGCAGGTTCTTGGCCAGGCCCAGCAGGCCCGCCGTCAAACCCGGATGGGCCGCATGGGAGGCCGACGCTGCCGGCCCGTCCTTGTGGTGAGTCGCCATCGGCGCGGCGCTTACTTGCTGCGGCCGATGACCAGGCCGACCAGCAGGCCCAGGCCGGCCGAGATGGCCACGGCACGCCACGGATTCTCGTGGACGTAGTCGTCGGTCTTGGCGGCGACTTCCTTGCCCTTCTCGATGGCGGCAGCCTGGGCGCTCTGGGCGGCTTCGGCGGCGGCTTCCAGCAGGGTCAGGCCGCGTGCGCGCAGCTCATCGGCCTTCTCGCCGGTGGCGGCGGCGGCCTCGGCGAACAATGCCTGGGCATCCTTGACCAGGGTCTTCATGTCGTTGCGGACGGTCTTCAGTGCGGGGGATTGGGGCATTTGGATTCTCCTTGTTAGCCGATGGTGGAAAGACAAATAGACCAAGAGGTCTGGCTGCCATGTCCGCAGTATGCTCTTGCGGCATTGCGGACATGCTTGATTCTACAGAGCCTGCCGCGCAGCGAGTAGCTCTGTGCAACAAGCTTGCGCCAGCGCAAACCGGTTCGATGGCGCAAGCCGGCGTAGGTTCCGGGCAGCGCCTAGAAGCGCGTCTCGCGGGCCGCGCGCAGGAAGCTGTCCAGGATGGGCGTGCAATCGAGCAGTTCGGAACCACCCGCACGGTGGAACTCCGGGTGCCACTGCAAGCCCATCACGAAGGGCGCCTTGCGATAGCGGATGGCCTCGACGATCTGGTCGGGACCGGACACCGCCTCAACAGACAGGTCACGCCCCAGATCACGTACCGCCTGGTGGTGGATGGAGTTCACCAGCGCATTCTCGGTCTTGACCATGCTGGCCAGGGACGACCCCTGCGGGAAATGCAGCGCATGGGTATTGCTGTCGTACTGGTCGTTGACGTGCGGGATCGCGGCAGGCACGTCGGTGGCGATATCCTGGTAGAGGGTGCCGCCGAAGGCCACATTGATCAGCTGGCAGCCACGGCAGATGCCCAGCACCGGCTTGCCGGCCTCGATGAACTCATGCAGCAGTTCCAGCTCGTACATGTCGCGCACGCGGTCGCCGCTCCATTCGGGGCGGGTCGCGGCCTGCGAATAGCTCTGCGGCGAGACGTCGGCACCACCCTGCAGCACCAGCCCGTCCAGATGCTTGGCATAGTCGCGCAGGCGGATATTGCTGGGATGGACCAGGCCATTGGTATTGACGGTCGGGATCATGAACACCAGCACATCGCGCGACATCACCCACTGCGCGATCGACTCTTCAAGGTATTGCAGGGTCTTGCTGCGCAAGCCCTTGGAGCCGGACTCGGGATGGAAGATACGGGCCGAGACGCCGATTTTCAAGGTTCGCTGCATGACACGGCGGCCGGCCTTGTCCGACAGTTGCCGCAGGCGTGCCGTCAGGAAGCGCCAGGTCTGGGCCCAGGGCGCATCGCCCGCATGATGCGGCGGCGGCGGCAGAGCCGAATAGCCGCTCTGGGGTTGGGTTCCCGCCCCACCCGGGGATGGCGCATGACCTGTACCCGCAGCCGCCGCTGCCGGTGCGGGGTCGGCGGGCTGGGCGGCGGCGGAGGAGGCGGGAGTGGAAGCTGCCGCACCACTGGCGTCGGCTGCGGCAGCCACGGGGGGCGCTGATGTGCTTGTGCTTGCGGCGGCCTTCACCGGGTTGGCAGGCTGCGACGGGGTGCGTTCAGGGGGCAGGTTGGCTTCGGAGTCTTGGATGTCGGACATGGCTGCAATCTGTAATCAAGATGTATGTACTATGGCGAGCGTCACCGGCCTGAACTGCAATAGCCGGGCGCGATGGTGCGACGGAGAACCCGGGGAGTGGCTGAGTATAAGCGCATTACCGGGCTTTGGGCACCCACAGGACTTGTGTCACGGAGATCGGCCCGGGCAGCGGCAAGCAGTTTCATACAAGCCATGCGCGCTGCTTTCGTGGCAAACTCCTTTCCCTCATCCTGGCAGACAACAACCAGGCCATGCATGTTCCGGCCGATTTTCCTGCCAGCCGCCGATACCCGTCCAGCCCCTGTCATCTCCACATGCCCAAGGCCCTGATCCTCTACGCCCATCCCGCCGCCGAGCTTTCGCGCAGCAACCGCCTGATGCTGGATGCGGCCGCGCGCCTGCCGGACGTGCTCATCCATGACCTCTACGAGCATTACCCGGATTTCCACATCGACGTGGCGCACGAGCAGCGACTGCTGACCGATGCCGACCAGTTGGTGCTGCAACACCCGATCCACTGGTACGGCATGCCGGCCCTGCAGCAGCTGTGGCTGGAGCAGGTGCTGGCGCGGGGCTGGGCCTTCGGCCACGACGGCCATGCCCTGCACGGCAAGCGCCTGTGGCTGGTGGCCTCCACCGGTGGCGAAGCGGCCGCCTACAGCAGCACCGGCCGCCATGGCCATCCCTTTGCCGATTTCCTGCCGCCCTACCAACAGACCGCGCGCCTGTGCGGCATGCAATGGCTGGACCCGTTGATCCTGCATGGCGCCCATCACGTGCCGCCGGTGGAGTTCCAGCAGCATGTCGAACGCTACCTGGAAGGCCTGCAGGCATGATCCCGAATTATCGTGTCTTCCCCATGACCTCCCCTCTCACCACTGGATACCGCCATGGATGAACAACTGCTCATTGCCCTGGTCTACCTGCTGGCCGCCGTCGCCGCCGTCCCCCTGGCCAAGCGCCTGGGCCTAGGCGCGGTGCTGGGCTACCTGCTGGCCGGCATCGTCATCGGCCCCTGGGGGCTGCGCCTGATCACCGAGGTCAAGCACATCCTCGAATTCTCCGAATTCGGCGTGGTGCTGCTGCTGTTCCTGATCGGTCTGGAACTCGATCCCAAGCGCCTGTGGGCGCTGCGCCGTTCCATCTTCGGCTGGGGCAGCATCCAGGTCGCAGCGGTATCGCTGGCCTTGTTCGCCGCCGCGCTGGTGGTGGGCGTGCCCTGGCGCATCGGCCTCATCGCCGCCCTGGGCATGTCGCTGTCCTCCACCGCCATCGCCCTGGCCACCCTGGGCGAGCGCAAGCTCACCGCCACCCCGGCCGGCTCGGCGGCCTTCTCCATCCTGCTGTTCCAGGATATCGCCGCCATTCCCATGATGGCCGCCGTGCCGCTGCTGGGCGTGGCCGCCACCCAGGGCAGTGGCCAGGGCTGGCTGCATGCGGGCCAGGTGGTGCTGGTGATCGCCTTGCTCATCCTCGGCGGCCGGGTGCTGATGCGCCCCATCCTGCGCATCATCGCCAAGACCGACATGCGCGAGATCTTCACCGCCTTTGCCCTGCTGCTGGTCATCGCCACCTGCCTGCTGATGCAATCGGTGGGCATGTCCATGGCGCTGGGCACCTTCCTGGCCGGCGTGCTGCTGGCCGATTCCGAATACCGCCACGCCCTGGAGAGCGACCTGGAACCCTTCAAGGGCCTGCTGCTGGGCCTGTTCTTCATCGCCGTGGGCATGTCGGTGGATTTCGGCGTGTTCCTCGCACAGCCCTGGCGCATCATCGGCCTGGTCGTGGGATTCCTGGCCATCAAGACCTGCGTGATGTGGCTGCTCGGACGCTGCTTCGGTATCCCGCGCGGGCAGCAATTGTTCTTCGCCTTCCTGCTTTCGCAGGGCGGTGAGTTTGCCTTCATCGTTTTCGGCGCGGCCGTCACGGCCAAGGTACTGACGCCCGAGACGTCCTCGCTGCTGGTGGTGGTGGTGGCCCTGTCGATGCTGGTCACGCCTCTGCTGTTGCTGGTCCATGACCGCCTGCTGGTGCGCTGGCTGGAAGGGGGCAAGCGCCGCCCGGAAGACAAGATCGATCCGCAAGACCATGCCGTCATCATCGCCGGCTTCGGCCGCTTCGGCCAGATCGTCGGACGCCTGCTGGCGGCCAACGGCATCGGCGCCACCGTGCTGGACCACGACCCCGACCAGATCGACTTCCTGCGCAAGTTCGGCTTCAAGGTGTTCTATGGCGATGCCACCCGCATCGACCTGCTGCGCACGGCTGGTGCAGCCAAGGCACGCGTGCTGGTGATTGCCATCGACGATGCCCAGGGCGCGCTGGAGATGGTGGACAAGGTGCGCGAGGAATTCCCGCACCTGCAGATCGCCGCGCGGGCCCGCAACGTCACCCACTATTACGACCTGATGGACCGGGGCGTCACGGTGCTGGAGCGCGAGACCTTCGAAAGCGCCCTGCACATGGGTCGCCAGGTGCTGGAGCAGCTGGATTTCGGCGCCTTCCGCGCGCGCGAGGCGGCGATGAAGTTCCGCGCCCACAACATCAAGACCCTGGAAGCGCTCTACCCGCACTACAAGAACCAGGCCCAGATGGTCTCGATGGCCGTGCAGGCACGCGAGGAATTGCAGGCCATGTTCGCCGGCGACCGCGCCGCGATGGAGCGCGACCACAGCCACGACCAGTGGCGCGGGGAACCACCTCCGCCACCGCCGCCACCATCGGCGCAATGAAAAAGGGCCGGACACGCTCGCGCATGCCCGGCCAATCCCTCACTGCTTGTTACCACGTACAACAGACTACTCACTACTCACTGCTTACTGCTCACAGCTACCGGCACTACCCACTGCATCAACAAATCATTTAAATCATTTAGATCAATTCAGGGCCAGCGGCACGAAGATCTTCTCGTCACCGCGCTCCACCAGCAAGGCCACGTTCTTTCCAGCCTCGGCAGCCAGCTTGCGCAGCTGGGCCACGCTGCTCACCGGCGTGCCATTCAAGGCCAGGATGACGTCGCCGCTCTGGATGCCGGCCACTGCTGCCGGGCCGCTGGCGTCTTCCACCAGCAGGCCATTCTGGCCACCCAGCTGCTTCTGTTCATCCTTGTCCAGCGGACGCACCGCCAGGCCCAGGCGGCCCTGCTTCTCAGCCTTGCTGGCCGGTGCCTCGTTGCTGGCCTGCTTCATCTCGCCCACCGTCACGTTGAGGATGCGTACCTTGCCGGCACGCATCACTTCCAGCGGCTTGGTGCTGCCAGGTGCGGTATCGGCCACCAGTGTGGGCAGGTCGACCGAATGATCGATCTCATGGCCATTGAAGCCCAGGATCACATCACCCGGCTGCACACCCGCCTTGTCGGCCGGGCTGCCCTTTTCCACCGAACTCACCAGCGCGCCCTGCGCCTTCTTCAGGCCGAAGGAATCCGACAAGGCCTGGTTCAGGTCCTGCACCGACACGCCCAGGCGGCCACGGGTGACCTTGCCATGCTGGACCAGCTGCTGCTCCACCTTCATGGCCACATCGATGGGGATGGAGAACGACAAGCCCTGGAAGCCGCCGGTCTGGCTGTAGATCTGCGAATTGATGCCGATCACTTCGCCCCGCAGGTTGAACAGCGGACCGCCGGAGTTGCCCGGATTGACGGCCACGTCGGTCTGGATGAAGGGCACGTAGTTGTCGTCCGGCAGGCTGCGCGACTTGGCGCTGATGATGCCGGCGGTGGCGGTGTTATCGAAGCCGTAGGGCGAACCGATGGCCAGCACCGGCTCACCGACCTTCACGCGGGTGGGGTCGCCGATCTGCACTGTCGGCAGGTTCCTGGCATCGATGCGGATGACGGCGATGTCGCTCTGCTTGTCGATACCCAACACCTTGGCCTTGAACTCGCGACGGTCAGTCAGCTTGACCACCACTTCCTGCGCGCCATCGACCACGTGGGCGTTGGTCAGGATCAGGCCATCCTGCGAGATGATGAATCCCGAACCCAGGCCGTGCATCACGCGCGGCTGCTGCGGCATCTGCAGCTGCGGGCCGAAGTGCTTGAAGAATTCATAGAAGGGATCGTTGGGATCGAGTCCGTTGCCGTTACCGCCGTCGTCGTCGGCCACCTTGCGCACCTTGCCGGTGACGCTGATGTTGACCACGGCCGGGCCGGCACGCTCGACGATGCCCGAGAAGTCGGTCGCCGCCGCCACCACCGGTCCGGCCGGGGCCGCGGGCGTGGAGTTGGACGCCACCAGCGGGGCGTTGATCGCGGCCGCGTGCGCCGACGGCAGGTCGGCACCGCGAAAATAGACATAGCTGCCGCCAACCACTGCGGCAATCATGACTGCCAAAGTATTGCGAATAAAAATGACGCGACGGCTCATCTTGCGCTCCTTGATCGAAAACGGAATCGATGGTCAAGGCCTCTGATGCCTCAACCGTTGGAGTGAAGATTAAGCAGTGAAAATTAAGACAGACTTAAGGCCGGAAAACATCTGTGGATAACACAAGTCACCCGGTCTGGACGGGAGTCAACCGGGAGTCAGCGGGAAGCTCACACGCGCCTCCAGGCCCCGGCCGGTATTGCGCAATTGCACCGGCACCCGGTGCAGGTCGGCGATCTGGCGCACGATGGCCAGGCCCAGGCCGCTGCCGAAAGCCCCCCGGCCCGCCTGCGGCTCGTGGGCGCGCTGGCCGCGATAGAAGCGGTCGAACACGCGTGGCAGCTCGCTCTCGGCGATGCCCGGTCCGCTGTCCTGGATCACCACGGCGCAAGATCCGGCTGTGGATAAATCAAATCCCACGTCCACCACGCCACCGACGGGCGTATAGCGCAGCGCATTGTCGACCAGGTTGTTGAAGAGGATGCGCAAGGCATCGGCATTGCCCTGCACCTGCAGCGGGCGGCCATCATCGCCCGCATCCGAGAGTCCCAGATCGATGCCGCCATGCTCGGCCACCGACGACAGATCCCCCACCACGCTGGCCAGCAGCTGACGCAGATCGACCGTCGTGAAACTCATGGCATCGGGTTCCTGGCGGGCCAGCGTCAACAGCTGATGCACCAGATGCGTCGCACGTTCCAGCCCGCTCTTGAGATCGGCGAAGGCGGCGCGACGTTCATCCTCGTCGGTGGCGCGCTCGGCCAGTTGCGCCTGCAGGCGCAGGGCCGTCAGGGGCGTACGCAACTCATGGGCCGCATCGGCGACGAAAGCGCGCTGGGTTTCGGTGGAATGCTTCAGGCGGGCCAGCAGGTCGTTCAGGGCGTGCGTGAGTGGCTGGATCTCCTGCGGCATGCCCACATCGGCCAGCGGCTGCAGCGAGTTCATGTCACGCGCGGCCACTTCGGCAGCGGCCCGGCGCACCGGTGCCAGCCCCCGGCTGACGGCCACCCAGGCCAGCACGCCGATGAGCGGGAACAGCAACAGCAAGGGCCCCACGGTCTTGACCGCCATCTGCGCCGCGATCTCGTCGCGCGCGCTCTGCGGTTGCGCCACCTGCACCACGGTATTGCCGATTTGGGCGCTATAGACGCGCCACATGCCATTGGGCCCACGCACATTGGCAAAACCCAGCTCGGCCTGGCGCGGCATGGCACTCCGTGCATGGGAGTGATAGATGACGGTGCCGCGACTATCCCAGATCTGCATCATGATCTCGTCTTCCAGCTCGGGAAATTGCTGCCCTGGCGAGATCGGCGAAAAAGCCTGGCGTGGCAGCGACGCCGCGATCTGGCGCATCTGGTAATCGAAGATCTGGTTGGCCTCGCCACGCGCCTGGAAGTACAGCGCCACGCCGGCCAGCAGGATGATGGAGAACAACCCCAGGCCCAGCCACAGCAGCAGCTTGTTACGGACCGAATTCATGCCGGCACCAGGTAGCCCACGCCGCGCACGTTCTTGATGAAGTCGCTGCCGACCTTCTTGCGCAGGGCATGGATATGGACTTCGACGGCATTGCTTTCGATGCTGTCATCCCAGCCATAGAGTTTCTCTTCCAGCTGGGCACGCGAGAGCACCACTCCGGGTCGGTCCATGAAGGCGTGCAGCAAGGCGAATTCGCGTGCCGACAGGTTGACCGGCTTGCCGCCCACCGTCACCTCGTGGGTGGCCGGATTCAACACCACCTCGCGCACCTGCACCAGGCTCTCGGCGCGGCCGGCCTGGCGGCGCGACAGGGCACGCATGCGCGCCGACAATTCTTCCAGGTCGAAGGGCTTGATGAGATAGTCGTCCGCCCCCGCATCGAGCCCGGCCACACGGTCGGCCACGGCATCGCGCGCCGTGGTGATCAGGACCGGAATGCTGTTGCCGCGCTCGCGCAGCGTACGCAGCACCGCCAACCCATCCTTGTGCGGCAGGCCCAGGTCCAGCAGCAGCATGGCGTAG
>JAFAMT010000068.1 GCA_019233085.1 Herbaspirillum sp. | reverse complement strand
GTCTCCAATGCGCTGGCCTTGCCTTTGCTCAATGCGGTGCGCTCCATCTATCCCGAAATCACGCTGCAGCTGACCGAGGAGCTGACCGGCAATCTCATCAGCCAGCTCAAATCGGGCCGCATCAACCTGGCGGTGCTGTTCGACGATGGCCAGTTGTCGTCCTTTGCGGCCACGCCGATGATCGAGGAAGAGATGATGTACATCACCCGCGCCAACTCCCGCTATGGCGTGGCCGGTCGCCATGGTGTGCCCTTGTCCAAGGCCATCGAGGCACCGCTGATCCTGCCGGGCCTGGCGCATGGGGTGCGCCCGCGTATCGAGAACCTGGTGCGCGCCCAGGGCATGACGCTGGACAATGTCATCGAGATCAACTCGGTGGCCATCCTCAAGTCGGCCATCCTGGCCGATATCGGCGCCACCATCCTGCCGGTGGCGCCGCTGCTGGCCGATATCGAGCGCGGCGAGATGGTGGCCCATCCCATCGCGGGGGAACACATCTCGCGCACCCTGGTCCTGTGCGCTTCGCGCAACATCCCCCTGACCACCGCGGCGGCGGCGGTCGAAAAGCTGGTGCTCGATGTCACCGACGAGCTCTGCCGCTCCGGTAAGTGGGGCCATACCCAGGTGCTGGAGCGCGAGGCCGGCACGCGCTCATGAAGATCGCGTCATCTTTCGTGATTTTTTACTGAAAAATCACCGGGTAGTCCAAAGTGGGATGGGGTACACTAGCTCCCCACCGCATTCTGTTGCCCGGCGTCATCAGCCAGGCCGGGCGGGCGCCGTGGGGGCGCCTGCAGCAAGGACAGGGGCGGGGTGTCTCCTGCAATCTTCACTGCCCGAGGGGCAAGCAAACCCGGATGGATCCTCTGACCGCCAGCGTGGCGCTGGTCATCGTACAGTTCTGTACCGGCCTGATCATGGCCGGGCTGTTCCTCAATACGCCCAGCGAGCGCTGCACGCGCATCTGGGCGCTCTCTGGTGCGCTCTCGGGACTGGGCGTGTGCGTGACGGTGGTCAGCTATGGCGGCAGTGTCGGCCTGCCGCGCCATCTGGGCCTGCTGACCGGCAATACGGCCTTGTTCGCGGCCTGCATCCTGGCCTGGAGCGGCTTGCGCAGTTTCTACCAGCGCCAGGCGGGATGGTGGCCGGCGCTGTTGATCGTCTCCTTCGGGTTGGCCTTCGAGGTCCTGCTGCTGCTGGATCTTCCCTTTGCCAAGCGCAGCCTGCTGGTCGTCCTGGGCTTGCAACTCTCCTTCCTGCTGTTGCTGATGGAATTCCTGCTGGGTTTGTCCGGGCCGACTGCGCGGCGCTATGCCCGTTGGGGGTTCGGGCGTGTCACCGGCTTGCTGGCGGTGTCGCTGCTCATCGGGGCTTACCTCGGCCGCATGGTGCTTTCACAGTCCAACCCGGCCCTGTTCGAGCCGCCGGCCATGAGCAGCGTGGGCGTGACGCTGATCTACCTGGTTCCGCTGGGGGGTACCTTGCTGCTGGTGGTGTCGTTGATGATGGTGTATTTCGAGCGTCTGCTGGCCGACAAGCAGCGCCTGGCCACCGAGGATGAACTCACCGGCACCCTGAACCGGCGCGAGCTGGTGCGCAGTGGCGAGCAGGCCCTGCAGCAGGCGCTCAGCGGGGGCAAGATGCTGACCCTGGCCTTCATCGATGTGGACCACTTCAAGCAGATCAACGATCGCCACGGCCACCTGATGGGCGACCGCGTGCTGGCCGGCATAGGCAGGCTGCTGCGGGAGAACTGCCAGGAGGGCGACCTGCTGGGCCGCTACGGTGGCGAGGAGTTCTGCGCCGTCTTCCCGGGTCGCGGTGACACCGAAGCCAGCCTGGTCGGACAGCAGTTGCTGGAGTCGGTGCGCGCGCGCAGCTTCGAGCATGGTGACCAGGTCACCATCAGCATCGGCCTGGCCGTCCTGAAGCCGGGCCAGGTACGCAGCTGGGATGCGCTGGTGCATGCCGCCGACCAGGCCCTGTACCGCGCCAAGAGCGAGGGGCGCAATGCCTTCCGCCTGGCGCTGGCGGCCTGATCAGAAGAAATCAGAAGAAATCCCGGCTACGCGGCTGCAACTCGCCCAGCAGGTGGGTCCAGTCTTCCAGCCTTCCCGCCACCAGGTGGCGCACCTCGCCATGGCATTGCCAGCTCCCGTAGACTCCCAGCAGCCTGGCATTGAGCACCTCGCTGCGCTGGCGTTCCAGCACTGCGGGCCAGATGATGACATTGGCCGAACCGGTCTCGTCTTCCAGCGTCATGAAGATCACGCCCTTGGCCGTGGCCGGACGCTGGCGCACCGTGACGATGCCGCAGCAGCAGGCGAACTGGCGGTTCTGCAGCGCGTTGAGATCAGCCACGCTCATGAAGCGTTCCCGCGCCAGACGCTGGCGCAACAGGGCCAGCGGATGGCGGCGCAGGGTCAGGTTCATGGCGCGATAGTCGTCGATGATCTGGTCGCCTTCGCCGGGGGCGGCCAGTTCGACCGCATCATCGGCACGCGGGGCGCTGCGCAGCAGGTCGCGATCCGGCACCGCTCCCACCGCATGCCATAGCGCCTGGCGCCGATGGCCGGCCAGTTCACGCAGGGCGTCGCCGGCGGCCAGGGCTTGCAGGGCAGGCCGGTCCAGGCTGGCGCGCCGGGCCAGGTCGGCCACGTCGACAAAAGCCTGTTGCTGGCGGGCCTGCTCGATGCGTTGCGCGGCCTCCATCGGCATGCCGCGCAACAGGCTCATGCCCAGCCGCACTGCCGGCCGCCCCTGGCCCAGTTCCAGGGTCGACTCCCAGCGGCTGCGCACCACATTGGCCGGCAGCACCTGCACGCCATGGCGGCGCGCATCCTGGATCAATTGCGAGGGGGAGTAGAAGCCCATGGGCTGGCTGTTCAGCAGGCCGCACAGGAAGGCTTCCGGTTCGTGGCACTTGAGCCAGCTGCTGAAATAGGTCAGGAGGGCGAAGCTGGCGGCATGGCTTTCGGGGAAGCCATATTCGCCGAAACCCTGGATCTGCTTGAAGATGCTCTCGGCGAATTGGCGCGAATAGCCGTTATCGATCATGCCCAGCACCAGCCGTTCATGGTGCGGCCCCATGCCACCCTTGCGTTTCCAGGCCGCCATGGAACGACGCAGGTCGTCGGCCTCGCTGGGGGAGTAGCCGGCCGCTTCGATGGCCACATCCATGACCTGCTCCTGGAAGATGGGGATGCCCAGGGTGCGCTCCAGCACCTTCCTGATCTTGCCGCTCTTGCTGGTGTTGTCGGGATAGTCGAAGCTGCCGCCGTTGCGCACCAGTTCGCGCCGTTGCAGATAGGGATGGACCATGCCGCCCTGGATCGGGCCGGGCCGCACGATGGCCACCTGCACCACCAGGTCGTAATGGGTACGCGGCTGCATGCGCGGCAGCATGCTCATCTGTGCCCGGCTCTCGATCTGGAACACGCCGATGGTATCTGCCTTGCAGATCATGTCGTAGGTGGCCGGATCTTCCCGGGGGATATCGTGCATCTGCATCGGCGCGGCCAGCCCGCGCCGCAGGCCGACCAGTTCCAGTGTGCGGCGCAGGGCGGTCAGCATGCCCAGCGCCAGCACGTCCACCTTGAGCAGGTTGAGCGATTCCAGGTCGTCCTTGTCCCACTCGATGACGGAGCGGTCTTGCATGGCGGCATTCTGGATCGGTACCAGCCGCGACAATTGTCCGCGCGCGATCACGAAGCCGCCGGTATGTTGCGACAGGTGGCGCGGAAAGCGCAGCAGCTTGCCGGTGATGCTGGCCCACAGGCTGATCTGCGGCAGTGCCGGATCCAGGCCCGCCTCGGCAAAGCGCTCCAGCAGTTCCTCGCGGCTGTCGAACCAGTGCTGCGACTTGGCGACCGTATCGACGATGGCCGCATCCACGCCCAGCGCCCGGCCTACCTCGCGCAGCGCGCCGCGCGGCCGGTAGCTGTGCACGGCCGCGGCCAGGGCGGCACGGCGGCGGCCGTACTTGCGGTAGATGTGCTGGATCACTTCCTCGCGCCGCTGGTGCTCGAAGTCGACATCGATATCGGGTGGCTCATTGCGTTTTTCGCTGATGAAGCGGGCAAACAACAGCCGGGTGGAGGTCGGATCCACCTCGGTCACGCCCAGGCAGTAGCAGACCGCCGAATTGGCCGCCGAGCCGCGCCCCTGGCAGAGGATGCCGCGAGAGCGGGCGAACCTGACCAGGTCATGCACGGTGAGGAAATAGGCTTCATATTCCTTCTGGGCGATCAGCGAGAGTTCCATCTCGATCTGCTCCCGCACGCTGCCCGGCACGCCCCCGGGGTAGCGACGTGCCGCGCCGGCCAGGGTTTCCTGGCGCAGGTATTGGGCCGGGCTCATGCCCAGGGGTACCAATTCATCCGGGTACTCATAGCGCAATTCATCCAGACGGAAGTGGCAGTCGGCCGCCACCACCAGGGTCTGTGCCAGCGCGGGGCCGGCATGGTTCATGGCCAGTCGCATCCTTGAGCGCAGATGCTGCTCGGCATTGGGAGCCAGCGCATGGCCGCATTCCTGTACGGGCTGGCCCAGCCGGATGGCGGTGACCACGTCCTGCAGGTACTTGCGCGAGCGCCGGTGCATGCGTACATCGCCCACGGCCACCAGCGGCAGGCCGTGGCGCTGCGCCAGGCGTTGCAGCACGTCGCCGTGCAGGTCATCCAGTGGCCGGTACAGGCGGGTCTGGCCGACCCAGGCCCGCCCCGGGGCCAGCCGCGACAGCCAGCGCAACTGGGCGTCCAGCGTGTCTTCATCGGCCGGGTAGTCCGGCACCAGGATCAGCTGGCAATCGGGCAGGGCGCGCAGATGAGACAGGGCCGGCGGCGGGCTCTCCAGGTCTTGCGGTGAGAGCAGGTACTCGCCCTTGTCGGCGCGGGTGCGCGCCAGCGTGATCAGCTCGGACAGGTTGCCATAGCCCTCGCGGTTGCGGGCCAGGGCCACCAGTGTCTGCGAGGCCAGCGGATGGGAGGGATCCTCCTTGAGGGCGGTGAAGCGGAAGCAGCTGCCGATGATGAGTTTGAAATCCAGCTTCTGGTTCTTCTTGAACTGCTCCACGTAGGCCGCATGCGCCCGTACCACGCCGGCCAGGGTGCATTCGTCGGTGATGGCCAGGGCCCGGTAACCCAGGGCGATGGCATGCTCCACCAGCTCCTGGGCATGCGAGGCGCCTTGCAGGAAGCTGAAGTTGGTGCGGCAATACAGTTCGGCATAATCGGGCAAGCCCTTGCCGGGCGGAGCGCTTTGCATGGTCAGCTCCTAGCCGAACAGGCCGTGCAGGAACCATTGCGGTTCCTCGTCGGGACGTTCGCCACCGCGCCATTGGCGGAAGATCCAGTAATAGGCATGCTGGGCATCGCGTGCGGTGAAGTAGTCGCGGGTCAGCGGCCGGCCTTCCCACCAGCCGGCCTCGATACGCTCCGGCGGCGAAGTGAATTCCAGCGGGCTGCGGTAGACCGGGCGGTGCCGGTGCAGACGCAATGGCAGCGGCTCTTCCAGCAGCCACAGGGGGCGTGGCGGCAGGTGGGCGGGGTTGGTCGTCATCGGCGCCGGCAGCCGGGTCGTGGACTGCATGACGCTGCACCAGCGATTGGCGATCTCGGGCCGATGGTCAGCGCGGGGCGCGGCCTGCTGTACCTTGTCGGCGCCCAGGCGTGCCACCAGCAGTTCCAGCAGGCGCTGATGGTCTTCGGCGCTGCCGCCCGGCTCGGGAAAGAGCAGTTCGCTGGCTGCTTGCTGGGCTTGGAGCTCGTCGGCGGCCAGGCCCAGGGCGATGGCGGGGGCCGCCAGGGTGGAGCGGGACAGTTTTTCCTTGACCAGGGTATGCAAGTGGTCTTCCTGCCAGGCCGGAACCGACAGGGCCAGGCCCAGCTCGGTGGGCGGGACGGCCTGGCGGCCGCGTTCGTGCTCCAGCCACAGGCGCAGCTTCTTGATGGCCAGTTGCCGCGCGGCCAGCCACCCGGCCAGCTGGGCCAGCAGGCGCTGGGCATAGGTGGCGAGGATATCGGTCTGGTCGATGCGATCCGGCAGCTCGATGCGGGTGCGGAACGCCGGCGGAGCCACCACCCAGTCATGGACCTCGGGGGCCTCGCCATAGGCGCGCGCCAGCATGTCCAGCAAGCCCTTGCCGCAACGACGTTGCAAGCCGGCGCGGGGCAAGCGGCGCAACTGGCCGAGCTGGCGGCATCCCAGGCCATGCAGCCATTCCAGATGGGCAACGGCAGCACTGAGCAAGACCACCGGCAGGCGATCCAGGCGTCGCCACAGCGAGGCCGTTCGCAGCGTGCGCACATCGCCAAAGCGCGCCAGCATCCAGGCGCCAGTGGCGGTCACCGCACACGCCAGCGTGGCGGAGAGGCCCAGCCGGGCAATGGTGATGCGGATCTTGCGGCACAACGCCCGGATGCCGCCGAACAGGCGCAGGCTGGCGCTGACATCGAGCAGGACGCAGGCCTCCTCGGCCAGTGCCACCTGGGGGGTGTACTGCAGCAGGGCCAGGGCGGCCTGTTGCAGCATGGCCGTCTCCTGCAAGGGGGCGCGCTCGTGCTGGTGGGCAGCGGGAGCCAGCAGTTGCACGCCACCGCGCCGCATCCCCTCGTGCACGCCCAGCGCGCGCGCAGTGGCCGACACGGCGCTGACACGCTCGCGTTCGAACACCACCGAGGCAGCCTCATCCAGCCAGTTCGGACGAAAGACTTCCAGCGGTAGCAAGGGCAGGTGTACGGCGATCCAC
>JAFAMT010000345.1 GCA_019233085.1 Herbaspirillum sp. | reverse complement strand
TGTTCTTGCATGATGTTTCCTTATTCCTCGGGCAGGGCCGGTTGCGTTTCCACCGGCAGCGTGAAGCAGACCGTGGCGCCCTGCCCGGCCTCCTGCGGCGCGATCCAGATCCTGCCCTGGTGCGCCTCGATGATGGCGCGGCAGATCGCCAGCCCCAGGCCCACGCCCGGCGTGCTGGACTCGTTGTCGCCTCGTGTGAATTTTTCAAAGGCGTGCTGCGCCATGGCCGGCGGGAAGCCGCGTCCATGGTCGCTCACGCAGACCTTGACCTGGGGCGTGCCATCACCGTCCTCGACATGGGCGGCAATGGCGATGCCACTGCCGGGCGGCGAATACTTGATGGCGTTCTCCACCAGGTTGGCCAGCACGCGCTCCAGCAGCACCGCATCGACCCGCAACAGCGGCAAATCGGCGGCGATGCGGGTCTCGACATGGCGTCCTTCCAGTGCCTTGGAAAGCAGGCGCAGTGCCGATCCGGTCAGTTCTTCCAGGGCATTCCACTGACGGTTCAGGGTGACCACGCCGGCTTGCAGGCGCGCCATGTCCAGCAGGTTGTTCATCAGGCCGACCATCTTCTGCGACTGTTCGCTGATGGTTCGCGCCATGGCGCGGGCATCGTCGTCGAGCCGGGCATTGGCGGCCAGCACATCGGCGCTGCCCACCAGCGAGGTCAGCGGCGTGCGCAGGTCATGCGAGATGGCCGACAGGAGCGAGTTGCGCAGGCGCTCGGACTCCATCGTCACCAGCGCATCCTGGGCCACCTCGGCGTAGTGCAGGCGTTCGATGGCCATGGCGATCTGCGAGCAGAAGATCTCCAGCATCTGACGGTTCTCGGGCAGGGCCAGCTGGGCGGCGGCCAGTTGCCGCTCTTCTTCGCTGGGGGCCTCGATGGCGAAAGCCAGTACGCCGCGCGTGCGCATGGTAGCCGTCAGCGGCAGGTACAGTGCCGCCGCCGAGGGCAGCGTGGCCGTACCCTTGCCGGCGGCCTGGCCGTTGTCGTAGACCCATTGCGCTACGCCGGCATCGACGCTTTTCAAGACGTGGACGCTGTCCTGCTCCGGCTCGGCCTGGCGCAGCTGGTCGGCGCTGTCGGGCAGGAAGAAGGCGATGCGTGCTCCGAACACGGCGGCCAGGTGGCGGCGGCCGATTTCGAGGATCTGCTCCAGCGTCAGGAGGGCCGACAATTCCTTGCCCAGCATGTACAGGTTGGCCGCGCGCGCCTCGCGCTGCATGGCCACGCTGGCCTGGCGACGCAAGCGCGAGGTCAGCGAACTGATGAACAGCGACACCGCCAGCATCACGGCCAAGGTCAGCAGATACTGCGCGTCGGATACCGTGATGGAGAAACGCGGATCGACGAAGAAGAAATCGAAGGACACCACCGACAACACCGACACCAGCGCCGATGCTGCCCGGCCATAGCGCATGGCCACCAGCATCACGCCCACCAGGTAGAGCATGATGACGTTGGCCGGATGCAGCCTGCCGTCCAGCACGAAGGCCACGCCCGTGGTCAGGGCGCAGCTGGCCACCGCCCAGAGCGTGCCGCGCGTGCGCCGGCGCCGCGTGAGCAGTGCCTCGGCGGCGCTGGCGGCGCTATCGGCGGCGCGATCTTCGTCGATGCGTGCCGAGCGGCTACGGGCCACCGTGTAGAGATCGATCTCCTCGCCGGAGCCGGCGATACGCTGTGCCAGCGAGCCACGTGGCCAGCGCCACAGGCGCCGCAAGCCACCTGTCTGCTGGCCGATCACCAGCTTGCCGGCATTGCGGCTGCGGGCGAATTGCAGCAGCGCTGCCGACAAGTCCTCGCCGCTGATGCTGGCCGTTTCCGCGCCCAGCGATTGCGCCAGCTTCAGGTAGCCGACCACGCGCTCGCGCGCGGACATGGCCTGGCGGTCGCGCGGCAGATCCACATGCACCGCCAGCCACTCGGCCTGCAGCTTGGCCGCCAGGCGTGCCGCTTCGCGGATCAGGCGCTCCTCGCCGGCGCCACTGCCCACAGCCACCACGATGCGCTCGCGTGCCTGCCACAACTGGGCGATGGAGCGGTCGGCGCGGTATTGGCGCATGTCGGCGTCGACCCGGTCGGCGGTGCGGCGCAGGGCGATCTCGCGCAAGGCGATCAGGTTGCCCTTGCGGAAGAAGTTGCGCCCGGCCTTCTCGGCCTGTTGCGGCAGGTAGACCTTGCCTTCCTTCAAGCGGGTCAGCAGTTCATCCGGCGGGATATCGACCAGCTTGACGTCGTCGGCCTCGTCGAAGACATGGTCGGGCACGGTCTCGAAGACGCGGATGCCGGTGATCTGGCCGACCACGTCGTTGAGGCTCTCGATGTGCTGCACGTTGAGGGTGGTATAGACGTCGATGCCGGCGCGCAGCAATTCGTCGATATCCTGCCAGCGCTTGGCGTGACGCGAACCGGGCACGTTGGAGTGCGCCAGTTCGTCCACCAGGATCACGCCGGGCTTGCGCTCCAGCGCCGCATCCAGGTCGAACTCGGGCAACTGGCGGTTGCGGTAGGCCACCAAGCGCATGGGCATGCGGGCAATGCCGGCCAGCTGTGCCTCGGTCTCGGCGCGACCGTGGGTCTCGACCACGCCGGCGACCACGTCGATGCCCTGCGCGGCCAGCGCCTGGGCGGCCTCCAGCATGGCGAAGGTCTTGCCCACGCCGGCCGAGAAGCCGAAGAAGATCTTCAGGCGACCGCGCGCCTGGCGCTCTTCGTCGCGCATCACGCGTTCCAGCAGGTCGTCGGGATCGGGGCGGGTATTCATGGGACGGGTATCAGTGATGTGGCATTGTAGTGGCAAAAAGCCGGTGGCACGGGATCAGCGTGCCACCGGCCAAGCCTGCGAAGGCGGGGATTTACTTGCTCTGGGCCTGCTTGGCCAGGGGCGCCGCCACATCCAGCGCCAGGTTCAGCTTGAGCACATTGACGCGCGGCTCGCCGAACAGGCCCCACTGCGGCGTTTCGCTGTTGCCGCGGATCAGGGCCCTGACCTGGTCCACGCTCACGCCGCGCTCACGGGCCACGCGGGCGGCCTGGTAGTCGGCGGCATCGGGGCTGATGTGCGGATCCAGGCCACTGGCCGAGGCCGTCAGCAGATCGATGGGAATCGGGCTCTTGTTGCCGGGGTCGGCGTCCTGCAGGGCCTTGGCACGATCCTCGGCGGCCTGCTTCAGGGCCGGGTTGGTCGGACCCAGGTTGCTGCCGCCGGAAGCCATGCCGTTATTGGGGAAGGTGCCGGCGGCCGACGGACGGCCCCAGAAATAGGCCGGGCTGGTGAAGTTCTGGCCGATCAGTTCGGAACCGACCAGCTCGCCCTTGCGTTCGATCAGGCTGCCATTGGCCTGCTTGGGGAAGAAGCTCTGGGCCAGGCCGGTCACGGCCAGCGGATACAGGCCACCCAGCAATACCCCCAGCAGGATGAACAGCGTCAGCGCCGGACGCAGCGGGTTGGAAGTCGAGGTTTTCATGATGCAATCCTTGCGAAAGAAGTTCAGACCAGGCCGAAAGCGGCCAGCAGCATGTCGATCAGCTTGATGCCCACGAACGGCACCACCAGCCCGCCCAGGCCATAGATCAGCAGGTTGCGACGCAGCAGCACGGCCGCACCCAGGGCGCGATAGCGCACACCACGCAGGGCCAGCGGAATCAGTGCCACGATCACCAGCGCATTGAAGATCACCGCCGACATGATGGCCGAGCTGGGGCTGGCCAGGCGCATCACGTCCAGCGCACCCAGTTGCGGATAGCTGGCCGCGAACATGGCCGGGATGATGGCAAAGTACTTGGCCACGTCATTGGCGATACTGAAGGTGGTGAGGCTGCCGCGCGTCATCAGCATCTGCTTGCCGATCTCGACGATCTCGATCAGCTTGGTCGGGTTGGAATCCAGGTCGACCATGTTGCCGGCTTCCTTGGCGGCCTGGGTACCGCTGTTCATGGCCACGGCCACGTCGGCCTGGGCCAGTGCGGGGGCGTCGTTGGTACCGTCGCCGGTCATCGCCACCAGCTTGCCTTCGGCCTGGTGCTGGCGGATCAGGGCCAGCTTCTGCTCCGGCGTGGCTTCG
>JAFAMT010000283.1 GCA_019233085.1 Herbaspirillum sp. | reverse complement strand
CTTCCATGGCGGCCGCTTTTTGCGGCGAGCCTCCCACCATGTCCTTGCATGCGCTCTCCCGCGAGGAGCAGGGGCTGCTGCAAGCACTGCTGGCCGGCCGTCTGGCGCAAGCCTTCGACCTGCTCGGTCCACGCTATGTGCCGCAAGCCGGTGGTACGGCCACGGTGCGTAGCTTCCACCCAGGCGCCGATGCCGTGCGAGTGCGCTGCCGCCACAGCGGCGCATTGCTCGGACAGTTGCCGCAAGTGCTGTTGGGCGACACCCCCAGCGGCTTCTTCTGCGGCCCGGTGAGCGGGCTGGAACAGCGTCGGTATCAGGTTCCCTACGTGCTGGAGGTGGACTGGCGCATTCCCGATGGCAGCCGCAGCGTGCAGCAGACCGAGGACCCCTATGCCTTCGGCCTGTTGCTGGGCGAGCTGGATCTGCATCTGCTGCAGGAAGGTCGCCATCGCCAGCTGGCCGACTGCCTGGGGGCGCGCCCCATGGAGATCGATGACGTACCAGGCACCCGCTTTGCGGTGTGGGCGCCGAACGCCGCGCGGGTCTCGGTGGTGGGCGACTTCAACCAGTGGGATGGCCGTCGCCACGTCATGCGCCTGCGCCATGAGCCGGGGGTGTGGGAGATCTTCATCCCCCGCATCGGCCCCGGTGACGTCTACAAGTATGAAATCCTCGCCCGCGACGGCACGCTGCTGCCCCTCAAGGCCGACCCGGTGGCGCGTGCCACCGAAGCCCCGCCGGCTACCGCCTCGGTGGTGGCTGATGCGCGCCCCTATGTCTGGCAAGACCAGCAATGGATGGGACAGCGCGCGCAGCGCCAGTCACTCACCGCACCCATCTCCATCTACGAGGTTCACCCGGCCTCCTGGCGCCGGGTGCCGGAGCAGGCCCACCGCAACCTCACCTGGGATGAACTGGCCGAGCAACTGATCCCCTATGTGGTGGCGATGGGCTTCACCCACATCGAGCTCATGCCGGTGATGGAACACCCCTTCGGTGGTTCCTGGGGCTACCAGCCCATCAGCCTGTTTGCGCCCAGCGCGCGTTTCGGCAAGCCGGAACGCTTCGCCGCCTTCGTCGATCGCTGCCACCAGGCCGGCATCGGCGTGCTGCTGGACTGGGTGCCGGCGCATTTCCCGGGGGACCAGCATGGCCTGGCCCAGTTCGACGGCACCGCGCTGTACGAGCATGCCGATCCGCGCGAAGGTCTGCACCAGGACTGGAATACGCTGATCTTCAATCTCGGCCGTCACGAGGTGCGTGGTTTCCTCATCGCCAGCGCCCTGGAATGGCTGGAACATTTCCACGTCGATGGCCTGCGCGTGGATGCGGTGGCCTCCATGCTCTACCGCGACTACAGCCGCAAGTCCGGCGAGTGGGTGCCCAACATCCATGGCGGACGCGAGAACCTGGAGGCCGTGGCCTTCCTGCGCGAACTCAATACGGTGGTGGCACAGCGCTGCCCCGGGGTGTTGATGATCGCCGAGGAATCCACCTCCTGGCCTGGCGTGACCTCCGCCATCAAGGAGGAGGATGGCCACCACGGCCTGGGCTTCAACTACAAATGGAACATGGGCTGGATGAACGACACCCTGCGCTACATGCAACACGATCCGCTGTTCCGGCGCTATCACCACCATGACATGACATTCGGTCTCTTGTATGGATTCTCGGAAAACTTCATCCTGCCGATATCGCACGATGAAGTGGTCCACGGCAAGCGCGCCGTGCTCAACAAGATGCCGGGCGACCAGTGGCGGCGCTTTGCCAATGTGCGCGCCTATTACGGTTTCATGTGGACCCATCCGGGCAAGAAGCTGCTGTTCATGGGCAGCGAATTTGGCCAGCCCGACGAGTTCGATCACGACCAATCACCCCATTGGCATCTGCTGGAAGAGCAGGGCGGGCACGCAAGTGGACATCGCCAGCTGCGCCAGCTGGTGGGCGACCTGAACCAGCTCTACCGCACCGAACCCGCGCTGCACCAGCGCGACTGCCGCGCCGACGGCTTCTCCTGGGCGGTGGGCGATGACAGCGTCAACAGCGTGCTGGCCTATTTCCGTTACGCCTACGAGGGGCCTCCGGTGCTGGTGGTGGTCAACCTCACGCCGGTGCCGCGTATCGGCTATCGCATCGGCGTACCGGCCATCGCTCCCGGCCAGCCGGGTGTGTGGCGCGAGATACTCAATACCGATGCGGCCGTCTACGGCGGCAGCAACCTGGGCAACATGGGCCGGGTCGAGGTGCAGGACATCGCCTGGCACGGTCATCCGGCGTCCATCGAGCTGAGCCTGCCGCCCCTGTCCACGCTGGTCCTGCGTCGGGAGGCCTGAGATGAGTAGCACCTTCCCCGAGCGCCTGCTGCCAGGCCTGCCGTATCCGCTGGGCGCCAGTTCCGATGGCCTGGGTGTCAATTTCGCCGTGTTTTCGGCCCATGCCACCGGCATCGACCTTTGCCTTTTCGACCCCTCCGGCAAGCGCGAGCTCAAGCGCATTCCGCTGCCTGAATGCACCGACGAAGTCTGGCACGGCTACCTGCCCGGTGCCGCCCCCGGCCTGGTCTACGGCTTGCGCGCGCATGGGCCCTACGAGCCCAACAAGGGTCATCGCTTCAATCCCAACAAGCTGCTGCTGGACCCCTACGCCAAGCGTCTGGTGGGCCAGGTGCGCTGGACCGATGCGCTGTACGGCTACCGCCTGCATTCCTCGCGCGCCGATCTCTCCTTCGACCGCCGCGACAGCGCCGCGGCCATGCCCAAGGCCATGGTGACTGAAGATGCCTTCGTCTGGGATCACGACCGCCTGCCGCAGGTGCCGTGGAACAAGACCGTCATCTACGAAGCCCATGTACGCGGCATCTCCCGTCTGCGCGAGGACCTGCTGCCGCATGAGCGCGGCACCTTCGCCGCATTGGCCGATCCGGTCTTCATCGACCATCTGCTGCGCCTGGGGGTGACCACCCTGGAGCTGATGCCTGTACATGCCTTCCTGCAGGACAGTTTCCTGGTCGAGCGTGGCCTGCATAATTACTGGGGCTACAGCACGCTGGGCTATTTCGCACCTGAACCGGGCTATCTCTCCATGGGCGACCCCAACGAGATGCGCATGGCGGTGCGCCGCCTGCACAGCGCCGGCATCGAGGTCATCCTCGACGTGGTCTACAACCACAGCAGCTGCGGCAGCGAACTGGGCCCCACGCTGTCTTTCCGGGGGCTGGACAATGCCAGCTATTTCCGCCTCATGCCCGGCCAGGAGCGCTACCACATCAACGACACCGGCTGCGGCAACACGCTGAACCTGTCGCACCCGCGCGTGCTGCAGATGGTGCTGGACTCGCTGCGCTACTGGGCGCAGTCCTTCCATATCGATGGCTTCCGTTTCGACCTGGGCAGTACGCTGGGGCGTGAGCCGCACGGTTTTGATCCGGGCTCGGGCTTCTTCGATGCGCTGCTGCAGGATCCGGTACTGTCGCGCCTGAAACTGATCTCCGAACCCTGGGACATCGGCCCCGGCGGTTACCAGCTGGGCAATCATCCAGCCCGTTTCGCCGAATGGAACGACAAGTTCCGCGACGACCTGCGCAAGTTCTGGAAGGGCGACGAAAACATGCGCGGCGGCTTCGCCCAGCGGATGCTGGGCTCGGCCGAGCTGTTCGAGCACCATCGCCGCAAGCCCTGGGCCAGCATCAATTTCATCGCCTCCCACGATGGCTTCACCCTGCGCGACCTGGTCAGCTACAACGACAAGCACAATGAGGCCAACGGCGAGAACGGCAACGACGGCCACAACGACAACGCCAGCTACAACTGGGGCTGCGAGGGCCCCACCGAGGATGCGGCCATCGAACATACGCGCGCCTGCGTGCAACGCTCGATGCTGGCCTCGACCCTGCTGGCGCAAGGCACGCCGATGCTGCTGGCCGGTGACGAATTCCATCGCAGCCAGGGCGGCAACAACAATGCCTATTGCCAGGACAATGCCATCTCCTGGGTGGACTGGGAGCAGGCCCGTAGCCAGCCGGGGCAGGCGCTGACCGCCTTCGTCGGGCGGGTGACGGCGATACGGCGCGATTTCGAGGTCTTGCGCGCGACCTACTTCCTGCACGGGCAGCAGCAGGTGGCCGAGGGCTTGCAGGATGTGGCCTGGTTCGATGAAGCGGCCCATCCGGTGTCCAGCGAAGACTGGCGCAATCCGGTGGCGCGGGCGATCACCCTGCAGCTGGCGGGCAAGCGGCAGGAGCCGCACAAGCAACTCAGCTCGCGTCTGCATGACACCGCCAATGCCGATACGCCCGGCGAGCTGGCGCAGTCCACGCCGGATCTGCTGCTGATCTTCGTCAACGCCGGGGAGGGGCCCATCCACTTCCAGTTCCCCCGCACCGAGGGCCAGTACTGTCTGCTGCTCGACAGCAGCCAACCCACCGGCATGCCCGAACAGGCCGACAGCAAGATCACCGTCGAGGGCAGTGTCACGGTCGAGGTGGCGGCGCACAGCCTGCAGGTATTCGCCAACCGGCCCTTGCACCTGTCCTCGGCGATCTACCCGCTCGCGGCCAATGAATGGATCACACGCAACGAATGGGGAGAACGGGCATGACGGCATATTTTTCCCACGACCTGCCCTTTGGCGCGCAGCTGATCGCACCAGGACGCGTGCGCTTCCGCGTCTGGGCACCGGGCGCCACGGCCGCGGCCGTGGACCTGGTCGGGCGCGATCGCTTTCCCATGCGGCCGCAGGCCGGGGGCTGGTTCGAGGTGGAGCTGGACTGCGAGGTCGGCGCGCAATACCGCTATGCCTTCCAGACCGCTGCCGAGGGCGAGGTCGTCGCCCCGGACCCGGCTTCTCGCGGACAGGCCGGTGATGTCTTCGACCCCAGCATGGTGGTCGATGCCCAGGCCTACGCCTGGCGTCATCCGAACTGGCGCGGCCGGCCCTGGCAGGAGACGGTGCTCTACGAATTGCATCCCGGCGCCATGGGCGGCTTTGCCGGCATCATCCAGCGCCTGCCGGAACTGGCCGAGCTGGGTATCACCGCCATCGAGCTCATGCCGGTGGCCGAATTCCCCGGGGCGCACAACTGGGGCTATGACGGCGTATTGCCTTTTGCACCCGACGCCAGCTACGGCACCCCCGATCAGCTCAAGGCCCTGGTCGATACCGCCCACGGGCTGGGCATGATGGTGTTCCTGGATGTGGTCTACAACCATTTCGGGCCGGACGGCAACTACCTGCACAGCTATGCGCCGGATTTCTTCCGGCATGACAGCCAGACCCTGTGGGGCGCGACCATTGATTTCCGCCGTCCCGAAGTGGCCGAGTTCTTCAGCCAGAATGCACTGTACTGGCTGCAGGAATACCGTGTCGACGGCCTGCGCCTGGATGCCGTGCATGCCATCAGCGAACCGTCCTGGTTGCCGGCGCTGGGCCAGCGCATCCGCGCCGAGATCGGCACGCAGCGCCATGTCCACCTGGTGCTGGAGCACGACGGCAATGCGGCGCACCTGCTGGGCTACGGCGCTGCCATCGATGGAGCAGTCGCCGACTCCCACACCAGCCATGTCTTCGACGCCCAATGGAATGACGACGCCCATCACGTCCTGCACGTGCTGCTGACCGGGGAAGACAGCGGCTACTACACCGCCTATGCCGACGCGCCCGCCGAAAAGCTGGCGCGTTGCCTGCAAGAGGGGTTCGTCTACCAGGGCGAGGTGTCGCCCTATTCGGGCGAGGCACGCGGCGAGCCCAGCGCCGGCCTGCCCAGCACGGCCTTCGTCAACTTCCTGCAGAACCACGACCAGATCGGCAACCGTGCCTTCGGAGAACGCCTGACGGTGCTGGCCCATCCGCTGGCCTTGCATGCGGCACAGGCGCTGATCCTCCTGGCCCCGCAGATACCGATGCTGTTCATGGGCGAGGAATTCTGCGCGGTACAGCCTTTCCTCTACTTCACCAGCCATCGCGACGAGGAACTGGCGCAAGCCGTCAGGCAGGGGCGGCGGCGCGAATTCGCGCGCTTCCCGCAGTTTGCCGATCCGGCCTTGCTGGAGCAGATCCCCGATCCCAACAGTTTCGCCACCTTCGTCTCATCCATCCCCGAACCGGGGCCGGCGCCGGGGTCGGCCGCCTGCCTGCGCCGGGTAGCCGAGCTGCTGCATCTGCGCAAGCGCCATATCGCTCCGTTCCTGCATGAGGTCCATGCCCTGGGCGCCCGTGCCATCGGCCCCAAGGCAGTCCATGCACGCTGGCGGCTGGCCGATGGCAGCGGACTTAACCTCACCGTCAACCTGGCCGAGGAAGGCTTGCGTGAATCGCTTGAACAACTGGTCCGACCGGCCGGCGCCGATGTCCTCTTCGACAGTGGTGGCGCGCTGGAAGCGCTGGCCGGAGGGCACTTTCCAGGCCACGCCATCCTGGTGCTGCGCGAGCCGGCAGCGACGATGGAGCGCCCAACATGAGCGCGGCCACCCTCAGCCAAGCGCCCATCACCGGCGCGACCGCACCCGCAGCGGACAATCTGCTGCATCGCCTGGCGCATCGCGCCGGTGTCGCGGTCCAGTGGACCGATGCCTACGACCAGCCGCAAGTGGTGGACGAAGACGCCTTGCGCGCCATCCTCGAAGCGCTCGGCCTGGCCTGCGCCAATGTCGACGATTGCCGCGCCAGCCTGGCGCAACTGGAGCGCGAAGACGCCATCGGCTACCTGCCGCCTCTGCTCACGGGCGTGCAGCATCAAGCGGTGCCATTGCCACCGCAGTCCGGCCTGCATGGACAATCCTGCCGTGTCGAACTGGACAATGGCGCGCGCCTGACCCTGCTGATTTCATCGGACCTGAACCAGCCCCCCCAGCTGCCGCCCATTGGCGTGATCGGCTATCACAGGCTGCTGGTGGCCGGCCATATCCTCACGCTGGCCATCGCACCGGCACGCTGCTATACGCTGGCCGATGCCCTGCAGCCGCATGGACAGCAGCGTGGCTGGGCCCTGGCCGCGCAGCTCTACGGCCTGCGCAGCGATAGCCGCAAGCCGGCTCGCAAGGTCTATGGCGATGGCGGCATCGGCCACTTCACTGCGCTGGAAACGCTGGCCGGCATGGCCGCCGACATGGGCGCCTGCGCGCTGGCCATGTCGCCGGTGCATGCCATGTTCAGTGCCGATCCGGGACGCAGCAGTCCCTATTCGCCCTCCAGCCGGCTCTTTCTCAACGCCTTGCTGGTCGACCCGGCCGCGATCCTGGGCGAAGCGGCGCAAGCGCAGGTACTGGCCGAAGGGGGCGCGGAGATGATCGCCGCCCATGAGCGGCTGCAAGGCGACAGCCTGATCGACTGGGAGCGCGCCGGCGCCCACCGGCTGGCCATGTTGCGGCGCCTCTATGCGCTGTTTCGCACCGAGAATGCGGGCGATGCGGCCCAGCAGGGGGCGTTTGCGGCTTTTCAGGCGGAGGGTGGGGCGGCGCTGCATGCCCACGCGCTCTACGAGGCGCACAGCCATTGGCGCAGTACCCATGGGCAGGGCGATGCCTGCGACTGGCGCCAATGGGGGCCGGCAGGACAGCACCCGCAGACGCCGGAAATGCGCGCCTTTGCCCAGGAGCATGCGGGCGAGGTGCAATTCCACCTGTTCCTGCAATGGCAGGCGGCGCGTCAGCTGGCCCGCGCCCAGCAGCGCGCACGTGATGCGGGCATGGCCATCGGCCTCATCGCCGACCTGGCCGTCGGGGCCGACAATGGCGGCAGCCAGGCCTGGAGCCACCAGCGCGAGATGGCCGCCGGGCTCACCGTGGGCGCGCCGCCGGACCGGCTGGCACCACAGGGCCAGAACTGGGGGCTGGGCGCATTTTCGCCGCTGGCCTTGCGCCGCACCGGCTACCAGGCCTACCTGACCATGCTGCGCGCCTGCTTTGCCCAGGGCGGTGGCGTGCGCATCGACCATGTGCTGGGCCTGAACCGCCTGTGGCTGCTGCCGCAGGGGGCGGGGGCCGAGTCGGGGGCCTACGTGCGCTATCCGCTGCAGGACATGCTGCGCCTGATCGCGCTGGAATCCTGGCGGCATCGGGCGGTAGTGATCGGCGAGGATCTCGGCACGGTGCCGCCCGGCTTTGGCGAGGTACTGGAGCAGTCTGGCGTGGCCGGTATCCGGGTACTCTGGTTCCAGCGCGATCAACAAGGCTTCCTGCCACCGTCGGCCTGGCCTGAGCACGCCATCGCCGTCACCACCACCCACGACCTGCCCACCGTCGCCGGCTGGTGGAGCGGTGTCGACCTGGCCTGGCGTGAGCGCCTGGGCCAGCTCGAACAAGGACTGCAGCAGGCCCAGGCCCAGCGCGAGCAGGACCGCGCGCAGCTCTGGCAGGCTCTGGTGGAGCAGGGCCATGCCAGCGGTCCGCTCCCCCGCGTGGCGGCACCGTCTCTCGAAGAAAGCTGCGCAACGGACGAGGCGCAAGCCGCCGATCCCTGTGCCATCGCCGTCGATGCCGCACTGGAGTTCGTCGCCGCCACGCCCGCGGCGCTGGCCGTGATACCACTGGAAGACGTGCTCGGCCTGGGCCAGCAAGCCAACCTGCCGGGCCAGACCGCGCCGCATCCCAACTGGCGTCGGCGCATGCCCGTCGATACCCCGCAACTGTTTGCATCCTACGCCGCCCGCGCCCGGCTGGAGCGGCTACGTCGCGCCCGCGGCGGGATGCACAAGGAGAATTGATGTCCGACGTCCCAGATCCGGTGCCAGGCCAGCGGCGCCACCCGCGTTCCCCGCTGGTGCGCGCCACGGCCCGGTTGCAATTGCATGGCGGTTTTCGCTTCGAACAGGCCGCCGAGGTGGTGGATTACTACGACCGTCTCGGCGTGAGCCACTTCTATGTCTCGCCCATCCTGGTGGCGCGTCCCGGCTCCACCCACGGCTATGACGTGGTCGATCCCACGCGCATCAATCCCGAGCTGGGCGGTGAAGCCGGCCTGCGCCACTTGTGTCGGCATCTGCGTGCACATGACATGGGTCTCATCGTCGATATCGTGCCCAACCACATGGCCGTAGGCCAGCACAATCCCTGGTGGCAGGACGTGTTGCGCTGGGGGCGCTGGAGTGCTCATGCGCACTGGTTCGATATCGACTGGCACAGCCCGGATACCGCGCTGACCGGCAAGGTCTTGTTACCCTTCCTGGGACAAGCCTACGCCCAGGCGCTGGAGGATGGCGAACTGATCCTGCGCTTCGATGCGCAGCACGGCGAGCTGTATGTGGCGCACATCGAGCATCGCTTCCCGTTGAGTCCGCCGGATCATGCCGTGGTGCTGGAGACCGCCGGCAGCGAGCGCCTGCGCGGCGTAATCCAGGCCTTCCAGGCATTGCAGCCCGATAAGGCCGCTCAGGATGGGCAGGCGCAACAGGCCAGGGCGCAACTGCGCGAACTGGCCCGCGACCCCGACACCCTGGCCGATATCGATGCTGCACTGGCGGCCTTTTCGGTGTCACAGCCGCAGGGGCGCGGTGCCTTGCATCAGTTGCTGGAGCGCCAGCACTACCGGCTATGCTGCTGGCGCAATGCCGCCGACGAGATCAACTGGCGCCGCTTCTTCGAGGTCAGCGAGCTGGTGGGCATGCGGGTCGAATGCGAAGAGGTCTTCGAGGCCATGCATGCGGAGATCTTTCGTCTGTATGCCGAGGGTCTCATCGATGGCCTGCGGCTGGATCACATCGACGGATTGACCGACCCGGCCGGCTATTGCCTGCGCCTGCGCGAGCGGTTGCGCGCCTTGCGGCCCGGCCATGAACCCTACCTGGTGGCCGAGAAGATCCTTGCCGGCGACGAACGGCTGCCCCCGGCCTGGGCACTGGAGGGGACCACCGGCTACGAGTTCATGGACCAATGCGCGGCGGTGCTGCATGACGGCGAGGGCGAGGCCGTGCTCGATGAACTCTGGCGCGACATCGTCGGCGAGCTGGCCGCGTCGGACACGACGAGCCATCCAGAGATCGAATTGCATCACTTCGAGGGCATGGTCAGGCAGGCGCGCCGTGGCTTCCTGCTACGTAACTTTGCTGCCGAATTCAATGCGCTTACTGCCTGCCTGCATGCGCTTGCCCGTAGTGCCGTGCAGACGCGCGACCTGTCGCTGATGTCGATCCGGCGCTGCATGGCCGAGCTGCTGGTGCATTTTCTGGTCTATCGCACCTATGCCAGCGAACGCGGCATGCCGGCGGCCGACCGCGAGCTGCTGGCGCATGCCGTCGGCCTGGCCGCAGCCACTCTCAACCCGGTCGATCACGCGACCCTGCACGTCCTGGAAGGCTGGCTGGGTGGGGATCTGCTGCTCGATAGCAGCGAAGCGACCCGCCGCAGCCTGCAACTGCGCGCCATGGCGCGCTTCCAGCAACTGACGCCACCGCTGACGGCCAAGTCGATGGAAGACACCGCCTTCTACCGCTATGGCCGGCTGCTCTCCCGCAACGAGGTCGGGGCAGAGCCGTCCCGGCTGGCCTTGCCGGTGGCGCAATTCCACCAGCTGGCGGCGCGGCGCGGCCGGGAGACACCCGACAGCCTGCTGGCCACCGGCACCCACGACCACAAGCGCGGCGAGGATGCCCGCATGCGCCTGGCCGTGCTCTCCGAGATCGCCGAGGAGTGGGCCACGGTACTGCGCCATTGGCACCAGATGAACGCCCCGGTGGTAGCCGCGACAGCAGGGGAGCAGGGCGCCATCGACGCCGTCGACGAATACCTGCTCTACCAGACCCTGGTGGGCGCCTGGCCCGATAACCTGCGCGTGGGCGACGACGACCTAGCCGCGCTGGACGAACTGGCCGAGCGGGTCGTCGCCTGGCAACGC
>JAFAMT010000215.1 GCA_019233085.1 Herbaspirillum sp. | reverse complement strand
CTCCCCGTCCCTTATAATGTTGGGTTTCGCAAAAACACACGTCAAATCATGGAATTAGCCAAGTCGTTCGAGCCTGCCGAGATTGAGAAATTCTGGCGCGAGGAGTGGGAAAAGCGCGGTTACTTCGCCGCCACCACCGACGCGGAGAAGCCCTCGTTTTCCATCCAGCTGCCGCCACCCAATGTGACCGGCACCCTGCACATGGGTCACGCGTTCAACCAGACCATCATGGATGGCCTGACGCGCTACCACCGCATGCGCGGCTACAACACCGCCTGGATTCCCGGTACCGACCACGCCGGTATCGCCACCCAGATCGTGGTGGAACGCCAGCTGGATGCGCAGAAGGTCTCGCGCCACGACCTGGGCCGTGAAAAATTCGTCGAGAAGGTGTGGGAGTGGAAAGAGAAATCCGGCTCCACCATCACCGGCCAGATGCGCCGCATGGGCGCCTCCACCGACTGGGCGCGTGAATACTTCACGATGGACCCGAAGATGTCCAAGGCCGTCACCGAAGTCTTCGTGCGCCTCTACGAGCAAGGCCTGATCTACCGCGGCAAGCGCCTGGTCAACTGGGATCCGGTGCTGGGCACCGCCGTCTCCGACCTGGAAGTGGTGTCGGAGGAAGAAGACGGCTCCATGTGGCACATCAAGTACCCGCTGGCCGATGGCAGCGGCCACATCGTGGTGGCCACCACCCGTCCGGAAACCATGCTGGGTGACGTCGCCGTGGCCGTGGACCCGACCGACGAACGCTATGCCGCGCTGGTAGGCAAGATGCTCAAGCTGCCGCTGGTGGGCCGCGAGATCCCCATCATCAAGGATGAATACGTCGACAAGGAATTCGGTACCGGCTGCGTGAAGATCACCCCGGCCCACGACTTCAACGACTACCAGGTCGGCGCCCGCCACAACCTGGACAAGATCAGCATCTTCACCCTCCAGGCAACCATCAGCGAGAATGCCCCCGAGAAGTACCGCGGCCTGGACCGCTTCGAGGCGCGCAAGCAGATCGTGGCCGACCTGGATGCGCTGGGTCTGTTGGAACTGGTCAAGCCGCACAAGCTGATGGTGCCGCGTGGCGACCGTACCGGCGTGGTCATCGAGCCGATGCTGACCGACCAGTGGTTCGTGGCCATGAGCAAGCCGGCCCCGGAAGGGACCTACTTCCCGGGCAAGTCGATTGCCGAAACGGCGCTGGAGAAGGTGTCTTCGGGCGAGATCAAGTTCGTTCCCGAGAACTGGACCAACACCTACAACCAGTGGCTCAACAACATCCAGGACTGGTGCATCTCGCGCCAGCTGTGGTGGGGTCACCAGATCCCGGCGTGGTACGACGAAGACGGCGGCATCTACGTCGCCCGTACCGAAGAAGAGGCCAAGGCACAGGCCGGCGGCAAGGCCGTCAAGCGCGATGAAGACGTGCTCGACACCTGGTTCTCTTCGGCGCTGGTGCCCTTCTCCACCCTGGGCTGGCCGGAAGAGACCCCGGACTACAAGCTGTTCCTGCCCTCCTCCGTGCTGGTGACGGGCTTCGACATCATCTTCTTCTGGGTGGCGCGCATGGTCATGATGACCACGCACTTCACGGGCAAGGTGCCCTTCGACACGGTCTACGTGCACGGCCTGGTGCGCGATGCCTCGGGCCAGAAGATGTCCAAGTCCAAGGGCAACACCCTGGACCCGATCGACCTGATCGACGGCATCGGCGTGGATGAACTGGTGGCCAAGCGTACCGTGGGCCTGATGAATCCCAAGCAGGCGGCCAGCATCGAAAAGGCCACCCGCAAGGAATTCGCCGATGGCATTCCCGCCTTCGGCACCGATGCACTGCGCTTCACCTTCGCCTCGCTGGCGACCCTGGGCCGCAACATCAACTTCGACCTGAACCGCTGCGAAGGCTATCGCAACTTCTGCAACAAGCTCTGGAACGCCACCCGCTTCGTGCTGATGAATACCGAAGGCCAGGACTGCGGTTTCGACGGCCACGTCAAGGGTGTGTGCGACAAGGAGCATCTGCAGTTCTCCAAGGCCGACCGCTGGATCGTGTCGCTGTTGCAGCGTACCGAGGCCGAAGTGGAAAAGGGCTTTGCCGACTACCGCTTCGACAACATCGCCACCGCCATCTACAAGTTCGTCTGGGACGAGTATTGCGACTGGTACCTGGAAATGGCCAAGGCCCAGATCCAGAGCGGCAACGAGGCGCAACAGCGCGCCACTCGCCGCACCCTGCTGCGCGTGCTGGAAAGCGTGCTGCGCCTGGCCCACCCGGTGCTGCCCTTCATCACCGAGCAACTGTGGCAGAGCGTGGCGCCGTTGACGGACCGCAAGCCCGATCCGGCAGGCGACTCCATCATGCGCCAGGCCTATCCGCGCCCGGACCTGGAAAAGATCGATGCCGAAGCCGAAGCCTGGGTCGCCCAGTTCAAGGCCTACACCGATGCCTGCCGCAACCTGCGTGGCGAGATGCAACTGGCGCCGTCGCTGCGTGTGCCGCTGATCGTGGAAGCGGCCGACACGGCGGCGGTGGAGTCCTTCCTGCCCTACCTGCAAGGCCTGGTACGCCTGTCGGAAGCGCAGATCGTGGCGCAGCTGCCGGAGTCGCCGGCACCGGTGGCCATCGTCGGCGAAGTCAAGCTGATGCTGAAGGTGGAAATCGATGTGGCCGCCGAGCGTGAGCGTCTGGGCAAGGAAGTCACCCGCCTGACGACCGAGATCGCCAAGGCCAATGGCAAGCTGTCCAACGAGAGCTTCGTGGCGCGCGCGCCCGAGGCCGTGGTGGCGCAGGAGAAGGAGCGCGTCGCCAACTTCAGCGCCACGCTGGAGAAGGTCAAGGAACAGCTGGCCAAGCTGAAGTAAGCCAGTCCCTACCCGCTTAAAAGCCGCCGTCCCCTGCCGGGGCGGCGGCTTTTTTCATGCAGCGGTCTATCCTGGCTCCGACCGCATAAACAAGCCTCAGTGCGTCACCGCCAGGAGCACCTGAGCGTTGCTGGCCTGACCGTTGGTCCAGCGCGTCTGGCCGGCCTGAGGGGGCGCAAAGGCCGCCATCGCATGCACCAGCTTGTCCACATCGCTGTCGTAGAGGGTCCTGCCATCGGCCGTGCGGATGCGCTCAATGTGATTGTCCACCCCACTGACGCCCCCGACATACCAGTCCTTCACGCTAATCTGGTCCGCGGTACCGAGCACATTGATCTGCAAATCATTGCCTACGTGACGGAACCACAGCTGGGTCTGGTCGATGTCCGTCAATGTCAGCATGTCGCTGTGACCGGTCGCCGCATCGCGATCCCAAAGAATGTCTTTGCCATCGCCCGCGCTGTACAGGTAGGTGTCGCTGCCGATACCTCCCGCCAGCACATCGTTCCCGCGCCCGCCAGAGAGGATGTCGCCACCACCATATCCTTCGATCCGGTTGTCATTGGCGTCGCCGACGAGGCGGTCGGCTGCATCGGTGCCGCCCAGATTTTCGATGTCGATCAGCATGTCCGTGCCCCCGCCGAGCATGACCGTACCCCGTGCGAGCGAGGCGTCAATGCCCACCCCAGCATCCGCCAGATAATTCTGCCGGTAGTCGACCGTGTCGTTGCCGGCGTCACCTGCCAGCACCTTGTCGTCGGTAAAGGCTGGCAGGCCGTACAAGCTCATGCTGGCCAAGCCGTAGCCGCTGAGGCAAGCACAACATTAATGCATGCGTTGTGAATCGTCTTCATTTGGATTCCCCCATATTAAGTAAATTACCGATATCGACCTTCTTAAGAATTTCGCTATCGTCTTTAGGCCAACAAGAGGTGATACCTCCTAGGCCCAAGCCCAACGTTCCAAGCAACAGGCCACCTTTGGTATGTACCCCGTTGTAGGTCATGAATGGTTGCCCCGTTTCTGCATCTATGTAGGCAGCCCGTTGAATACGGATCGGTATGACTGTTCCACGAACTGGCGTAGATGATTTGGGACTGACTTCTCGTACAGCCCTTACGCTTTCCCAATCCGGGTTAACTCTCATCCACCAGTTGTACATGTCCCGCACCTGGTTGTATGCGGACTCGTAGGCGTCGATATCAGGAACCCAATAAGATCCGCCCGGTAGCGCTTGCGTTGGGCGCAGGGAGATATGAACCTCGCCGGCATAGGGGGTGCCGTTCCTGCCGCGCCATACAGTGGCGTCAAAATTTGAACCTGACTGAGAGATGTCACGTTTGTTTTTGGCGATGACTTCGAAGTTCCCGAACAGATAATCAGACTCCTCAGGAGTAAGCTGCTTCCTGATTTCGGCTTCATATCGCCTGATGCGATCCGTGTCAGTGGCATCAGCAGGCAGTGCGCCGACATCAGCGGATTGAATTTTCTTGCTCACTGTGATATTGCGCCGAATCCTGACCCGCACTTTGCATCGAATCGTGACCCTCACGAATTTCTCTCATTCCGTATCTGTTTTGCTATTTGACCTCCCTTTCTTGGCATCTCGAGTAGAACTGTTTTTAAAACGGTAGCTGTCATTACCGGTCTCGACAATATGGCAGTGATGGGTGAGTCGATCGAGTAGTGCTGTAGTCATCTTCACATCTCCGAATACGGAGCCCCACTCGCCAAAGCCCAAGTTTGTAGTAATGACAAGGCTGGTACGTTCGTACAACTTGCTAATCAGGTGAAAGAGCAAAGCGCCTCCAGACTGACTAAATGGGAGATACCCAAGCTCATCAAGAATAACGAGATCTGTGTGAAGCAGGCGTGTGGCCAAGTGCCCTGGGTGTTGATTTGCTCGCAGAATTGACCCTCGCCATCTGACCCACTTTCCACTGCCTTCCGAAGGCAGCTACGCGGTCATACGACCCCTCATATCCCAGTTCTTTCAAGTCCAGGAACATCTGTTTCAGGGTTCTTCTTTGCTTCCGTGA
>JAFAMT010000184.1 GCA_019233085.1 Herbaspirillum sp. | reverse complement strand
GCATCGGTGCGCAGGTTCTTGCCCAGGCGCTTGCTGTTGTTGGCGATCAGTTCGTTGGCGGCATCCAGGATGTGGCCGTGGGAGCGATAGTTCTGCTCCAGCTTGATCAGGTTCTCGACGCGGAATTCCTGCTCGAAGGCCGACATGTTGCCCACGTTGGCGCCGCGGAAGGCGTAGATGCTCTGGTCGTCATCCCCCACCGCGAAGACCGCGTTGTGGGAACCCGCCATGAGCTTGAGCCACTTGTACTGCAGGTCGTTGGTGTCCTGGAACTCGTCCACCAGGATATGGCGGAAGCGGCCCTGGTAGTGCTCGCGCAGCGGCTGGTTGCGCGAGAGCAGTTCGTAGGTGCGCAACAGCAATTCGGCGAAATCGACCACGCCTTCACGCTGGCACTGCTGGTCGTAGAGGTCGTAGAGCTCGACGAACTTGCGGTTGTAGTCGTCGTAGGCATCCACGTCCTTGGCGCGCAGGCCCTGGTCCTTGGCGCTGTTGATGAAGTACATCAGGTTGCGCGGCGGATACTTCTCGTCGTCCACGTTCATCTGCTTCAACAGGCGCTTGATAGCAGAGAGCTGGTCTTGCGTGTCGAGGATCTGGAAGGTCTGCGGCAGGCCGGCATCCTTGTGATGCGCGCGCAGCAGGCGGTTGCACAGCCCGTGGAAGGTGCCGATCCACATGCCCCGGGTATTGATGGGCAGCATGGCCGACAGGCGCGCCGTCATTTCCTTGGCGGCCTTGTTGGTAAAGGTCACGGCCAGGATGCCGTTGGGCGAGACCTGCCCGGTCTGGATCAGCCAGGCGATGCGGGTGGTCAGCACGCGGGTCTTGCCGGAACCGGCGCCGGCCAGGATCAGCGCCGATTGCGCCGGCAGCGTCACGGCGGCGAGCTGCTCCTCGTTGAGGTTGTGGAGAAGATTTTGCATCCCGAGATTATAAAGGGCGCGGGCATGGGTGGGGCAGGCAGCCGTGGGCGCGCTATACTGCGGCCCAACTCCTTGCACTGTGCCTTGCTCCCGACCAACACCTGCTCTCCCGCCTGCCATGCTTCGCCTGATTCCCGCCCTGGTCGTCGCCCTGCTGCTGTCGGCCTGCGCCAGCACCACCCCGCCAGCCTCGCGCACCGATGTCGAACAATTGCTGACGCTGCAGAAGACGCGTCTGGACGTGGCCGCGCCGGTGGCCCGCAGCAAGTGGAATTCGCACGCACCCATCGACGATCCGGCGCGAGAAGCCCTCATCCTCGATGACGTGGCCGCGCGTGCCCAGTTGCTCAAGCTGGATCCGCAGTGGACGCGCCGCTTCTTCCAGGACCAGTTCGATGCCGGCAAGATCGTCCAGCGCGACCTGCATCGCCAGTGGCGCGCCGAGCAACGGCCGCCCTTCGCCAATCCGCCGGACCTGGCGCGGCAGGTGCGCCCGGTGCTGGACCGCCTTACCCCCGACTTGCTGAGCGTGCTGGTGCGCCTGCAGGGACATTGGTGTGAGCCAGGCGTGCAGCGCGCGCTGGCTGAGCTGGAGCCCGAGATCCTGGGCGCCGACTACCCGCCCAGCGTGCGCGAGCAGGCCACCGAGGCCTTGCACTGCCAGCAATAAAATCGGGCAGCAAGGCCGCCTTGCCAACAAGATAACGTCGCGCAAATGCGACTAAGTCTCTGATTCTGGACGCAAAAATTCTTTGCTGTCCTGCAGCATTTCGACGTGAGGAGTAAAATCCGGATTCCTGTTCACGCGCACATCCGCGCGCGCAGTCTCCAGTCTCCTCATTCCGAACTCCCCCGCCATGTCCGACGATTCATGTAGTCCCAGTCCTTCCGCGCCGGCGCGTCCGCTCACGCCGGCCAAGGTCACCCGGCAGATCATTGCCACCGCTTTCTTTACCTTCCTGGTGTACCTGGCCATCGGCATCCCGATGGCGGTGCTGCCGGGTTACATCCACCTGGACCTCGGCTATAGCTCGGTGATCGCCGGGCTGGGCATCAGCGTCCAGTATTTCGCCACCTTCGTCAGCCGCGCCAACGCCGGCCGCATGATCGATACCGTCGGCGCCAAGCAGACCGTGATGCGCGGCATGCTGCTGTGCTCGGCCAGTGGCGGCCTGCTGTTGCTGTCGGCACTGGCGCAGCCGTTGCCGTTCCTGTCGCTGGTGTTGCTGTTCGTCAGCCGCGCCTTCCTGGGCCTGGGTGAGAGCCTGGTCGGCACCGGCGCCATCATGTGGGGCGTAGGTCGCGTGGGTTCCGAGAACACGGCCAAGATGATTTCCTGGAACGGCATCGCCACCTATGCGGCGCTGGCCATCGGCGCACCGCTGGGCGTGGTGCTGGATCGTTCGCTGGGCTTTGCCGTGATCGGCCTGGCCGGCATGCTGCTGACCGTGCTGGGTTATGCGCTGGCGCGTGGCGGCCCGGTGACTCCGGTGGTGCAAGGCGAGCAGTTGTCCTTCAAGCTGGTGCTGCGCAAGGTATTTGCCTATGGCATGGGGCTGGCCTTCGGCACCATCGGCTTCGGCTCGATTGCCACCTTCATCACGCTGTATTACGCCGACCAGCACTGGAGCGGCGCGGCCTTTGCGCTGACGGCCTTCTCCAGCGCCTTCGTCGGAGCGCGCCTGCTGTTCGCCAATTCGATCACCCGCTTCGGCGGCTATCGCGTGGCGGTGGTGAGCTTCCTGACCGAGTCGGTGGGCCTGCTGCTGCTGTGGAGTGCCACCACGCCGGAGCTGGCATTGCTGGGCGCCGGCCTGGCCGGGTTCGGTTTCGCGCTGGTGTTCCCGTCGCTGGGGGTGGAGGCGGTGAACCTGGTCTCGCCCGCCAATCGCGGCGCGGCACTGGCAGCGTATTCCGTCTTCCTCGACCTGGCGCTGGGCATCACCGGCCCGGTGGCCGGTGCGATCGCGGGCCAGCTGGGTTATCCGCAGGTGTTCCTGTTCGCGGCCATTGCCGCCATCGGCGCGGTGGCCTTGTCGCTGTCGCTGTATCGCAGCGCGCTGCAACGCCGGTCGCACTGAAGCGGCTGCCGTCCAGCCTGCCAAGAGGCCGACAGGATCAATCCTGTCGGCCTCTTTGATTTGGCGCATGCCGTTTATCGAATAAAACGGTTGAACTGCGGAACACCGGCCCCACTCTCTTATCCATACCATCGTTGGTGATTTGCAATAGAATCGCCATGTTGTGTTCACCCGCTTACGAAAAACCGAACAGCTAAGGAGCGAAAGATGGCAAAGAAAAACGTGGCAGCCCCCTCGATCAACATCGGCATCAACGACAAGGACCGCAAGAAGATCGCCGACGGCC
>JAFAMT010000165.1 GCA_019233085.1 Herbaspirillum sp. | reverse complement strand
CCGCCACTGCCGCCGATCCCGGTGACGGTGGTCACGGGTTTCCTGGGGGCTGGCAAGACCACGCTGCTGCGCGGCCTGGTGCAGCGTCGCCAGTCGCGCCGCCTGGCGCTGCTGATCAATGAATTCGGCGAGGTGGCCATCGACGGCGATCTGTTGCGCGCCGATGGCGATGCGCAAGGCCAGGTACAGATCCAGGATTTCGCCCATGGCCTGATCGCCTACGGCGACGACGAGCAGTTCGTGCCGGCCATGCTGGCGCTGGCGGCCCGGCGCGCGCGGATCGATCATGTGTTGATCGAAACCTCCGGGCTGGCCTTGCCCAGCGCGGTGATGGAAGTACTGCAATCGCCCGAACTGGCGCTGCATTTCGTGCTCGACGCCACCCTGGCCGTGGTCGATACGCCGCTGCTGCTGGAGCAGGCCTTCGCCAGCGGCGACGCGACGCAGGCGGCCACCGCAGGCTTGTTCCGCCAGCAGCTGGAATGTGCCGACGTGGTGGTCCTGAACAAGATCGATGGCCTGGACGAGGCCGCCTTGCTGCAGGCCGAAGAAACCGTGCGGGCGCTGGCGCCCAATGTGCGCTTCCTGGAGCTGGCCTATGGCGCCAGGCTGGATATCCGCCTGGCGCTGGGCCTGCGGCTGCACCAGGCGGGCACTGCCGTACATCACCATTACACCCAGGTGACCATGCCCGGCGAGCGTGCCGTGGTGCCCGCCGACCAGCAGCGCTTCAACGGCCATGCGCATTCCGGCCTGGGCGCGCACAGCCACGGCCTGTCCACGCACAAGCATTTCCATGAACAGGATCCGGGTTGGCAATCGTTCACCTTGCGCTGCGAGTCGCCCCAGCAGGCCGAGGTGGTGCGCGGCGCCGTGGCCGCGGTCGCGCTGGCCGAACCCATCCTGCGGGCAAAGGGCTTCGTGGCTACCGAGGGCGCGCCGGCACAGCTGCTGCAGGGCGTGCGTGCCCGCGTGGTCATGGCCGAGGCCAGTGACGCCGCACAGAGCGCCCGCGAGCGTTCCGAGCTGGTCTTCATCGGCTACCATCCCAGCCGTGCCAGGGTGGCCCGGCTGCTCAGCGAATTGACTGCCACCGAGTGGAAGTAATCCTCCAGAAAGACACCGAACCGTGAAAACCGATCCCGAATCGCACAAGCGCATGACCCAGCGTCACAAGGAAGGCTTTGAGAAGAAGAAGGCCGCCGCCCAGCAGGAAAAGGGTCTGCTGATCGTCAACACCGGCAACGGCAAGGGCAAGTCCAGCGCCGCCTTCGGCATGGGCATGCGCATCCTCGGCCATGGCATGAAACTGGGCGTGGTGCAGTTCATCAAGGGTGCGCTCTACAGCGCCGAGCGTGATTTCCTGGGCGGTCACGCCCGCTGCGACTTCCACGTCGTCGGCGAGGGCTATACCTGGGATACCCAGGACCGCGAGGCCGACATGCGCACCGCCGCGCGCGGCTGGGCCGAGGCGGTGCGGATGATCAACGATCCCACCTACGACATGGTGATCCTGGATGAGCTCAACATCGTGCTGAAGTACCAGTACCTTGATCTGGAAGAGGTCTTGCGCACCTTCGCCGGCCGTCGCGAGATGCTGCACATCGTCGTCACCGGTCGCCACGCGCCGGAGGCGCTGATCGAACAGGCCGATCTGGTCAGCGAGATGCGCCCCATCAAGCATCCCTACAAGGAGCAGGGCGTGAAGGCGCAGAAAGGCGTGGAATTCTGATGGACGCCAACCGTAACGCCTGCCCGGCGCTGTTCATCTCGGCCCCGGCCTCGGGCCACGGCAAGACCACCATCACCGCCGCGCTGGCGCGCATGTACCGGCGCCAGGGCAAGCGGGTGCGGGTGTTCAAGACCGGCCCCGACTTTCTCGATCCGCTCGTGCTGGAGCAGGCCAGCGGCCAGCCGGTGACCAACCTGGACCTGTGGATGGGCGGTGAAGACCATTGCCGCCGCCAGGTCGCACTGGCAGCCAGCCAGTCCGACGTGCTGCTGGTGGAGGGCGTCATGGGCCTCTACGACGGCGACCCCAGCAGCGCCGACCTGGCGCAGTTGCTGGGCATTCCCGTGATCGCGGTGATCAATGCGCGCGGCATGGGCCAGACCGTGGGGGCACTGGCGCAGGGCCTGATGGCCTATCGCCCCGAATTGAAGTTTGCCGGCGTGCTGGCCAATGGCGTGGCCAGTCCGCGCCATGCGCAGATGCTGCGCCAGGGTCTGGCCAACGCCCGTCCGTCGGTGCCGCTCTTGACCGGTCTGCAGCGCGACATGCAGTTTGCCCTGCCGGAGCGGCACCTGGGCCTGGTGGCCGCGCCCGAGATCGCCGATCTCGATGCACGCCTGGACGCCGTGGCCGAGCGCATGGCCAGTACCGCGCTGGCCAACCTGCCGGCGCCGGTGGAGTTCGGCGCACCGCCACCTGAGCGCGCCTTCCCGCGCCTGCTGGAGGGCCGGACCATCGCCGTGGCGCGCGACCTGGCGTTTTCCTTCATCTACACCGCCAATATCGAACTGTTGCAGCAGATGGGCGCGCAGGTGGTGTTCTTCTCGCCACTGGCCGACGAGGCCTTGCCGGCCTGTGACGCCGTCTGGCTGCCGGGCGGCTACCCCGAACTCTACCTGGCGCGGCTGCAAGCCGCCCAGCGCATCCAGTCCGACCTGCGTGCTCACGCCGAGGCCGGCCGGGCGCTCTATGCGGAGTGCGGCGGCATGCTGTTCCTGCTGGAGACCATCGTCGGACAGGATGGCGACAGCGGAAGCATGTGCGGCATCCTGCCGGGCCAGGCCATCGTGCAGAAGCGCCTGCAGGGACTGGGATACCAGACCCTGTCGCTGAACCTGCCCGGCGCCGTGGGCGAACACCTGCGCTGCCACACCTTCCACTATTCGCGTTCGGTGGTCGGTGCACCCTTCTTGGGGCGGGGCGAGCGCCTCTTCGATTCTTCCGAGGGCGAGGTGGTCTATCGTCGCGGCCAGGTCACGGCCAGTTACCTGCATGCCTATTTCCGCTCCGCGCCGCGCACGGTGGCAGCGCTCTTCGGAGGACGCCAGGCATGAGCCCGGAATTGCCGCACCGTTTTCCGCAGGCGCAGATCGAGGCGCTCTATCGCGCCATCCGCGAGCGTCGCGACATGCGCCACTTCCTGCCCGACGCGGTCGAGCCGGCCCTGCTGGAACGGCTGCTGCAGGCCGCGCATCACGCCCCCAGCGTGGGCTTCATGCAGCCCTGGCGCTTCCTGCGCATCAGCGACCGGCCATTGCGGCAACGCATTCACGCCCTGGTCGAGCAGGAGCGCATCGCCACGGCCGAGGCGCTGGGCCAGCGCGAGGACGAATTCATGCGCCTGAAGGTCGAAGGCATCCTCGATTGCGGCGAAGTGCTGGTGGCCGCCTTGATGGACCGGCGCGAACCGCACGTCTTCGGCCGTCGCACCATGCCGCAGATGGACCTGGCCTCGCTGGCCTGTGCCCTGCAGAACATGTGGCTGGCCGCCCGCGCGGAAGGGCTGGGCATGGGCTGGGTGTCGCTGTTCGATCCGGTGGCGCTGGCGCAGCTGCTGGGCATGCCGGCCGGTGCCGAACCGGTGGCGGTGCTGTGCCTGGGCCATGTCCCGGCCTTCTACGACAAGCCGATGCTGGAGCAACAGCAGTGGGCCAGCCGCCGTGCGCTGGATGACCTGGTGTTCGAGAACCACTGGCCAGATGGAGAGGGGGCAAGCGCATGAGCACACCGGTCACATCAGCCACATCAGCCACATCACGCAGCCTCATCTTCGGTGGCGCCCGCTCGGGCAAGAGCGCCCACGCCGAACGACTGGCCCTGCAAGCCGCGCAGGCGGGCACTGGCGAGATCGTCTACATCGCCACCGCCAGTCGCAGCGCCGCCAGAGACGACGCCGAGATGCAGCAACGCATCGCCCATCACCAGCAGCGTCGCCTCGACCTGGGCGGCGCATGGCGCACGGTGGAGGCGCCGCTGGCGCTGGGTGCGGCACTGTGCGCCCATGGCCGTGCCGATAATGTGGTGCTGGTCGATTGCCTCACGGTGTGGCTGGCCAACCTGCTCTTTGCCGAGGGCATCGACTTTCCCGAGGTGGGGCCGATCGATCCGCCGGCGGCCTTCGTACAGCAACGTGCCGACTTCCTGGATGCCTTGCGGGACGCACCGGGCAGGGTGATCCTGGTCTCCAACGAGGTGGGCATGGGCATCGTGCCGCAGGGGGCCATCTCGCGCTGGTTCGTCGACGAGGCCGGGCGCCTCAACCAGGCCGTGGCTGCGATCTGCGAGCGCGTGCAATGGGTGGCGGCGGGCTTGCCGCTCAGTTTCAAGGAGCCGGCATGCTGAGCGGCCTGTCCTGGCCCTGGCTGGCCGTGTTGATGGCACTGGGCATCGTCATCGATCTGATGCTGGGCGAGGTGCGGCAATGGCATCCGCTGGTCGGCTTCGGCAACCTGGCCAAGCGCATCGAGGCCGCACTCAATCGCAGTCCGGCTCTGCGCCTGCGCGGTGTGCTGGCCTGGACGCTGGCGGTGGTGCCGGCCGTGCTGGCGGCGGCCTGGCTGATCGCCTGGTCGCCCTGGTGGCTGGCCGCCTTGCTGCATGCGGGCCTGCTGTACTTCTGCATCGGCCTGCGCAGCCTGCGCGAGCACACCCTGCCGATCGCCCGTGCACTGGCCGTCGGCGACCTGGCGACGGCGCGCCGCCTGACCTCCTATATCGTCAGCCGCGACACCCGCCAGTCCAGCGAGGAAGAACTGGCCAAGGCCGGCGTGGAGTCGCTGCTGGAGAACGGCAACGACGCCGTCTTCGGCACCCTGTTCTGGTTCCTGGTGGCCGGCGGGCCGGGGGCCTTGTTGTTCCGCCTGTCCAATACGCTCGACGCCATGTGGGGCTACCGCAACGGGCGTTTCTATCATTTCGGCTGGGCAGCAGCGCGCATCGACGATGCGCTGAACTGGTGCCCGGCACGCCTGACCGCCTTGTCCTATGCCTGGCTGGGCCAGCGTCAGCTGGCCCTGGCCTGCTGGAAAGAACAGGCTCCCGCCTGGAGCAGCCCCAATGCCGGACCGGTGATGGCGGCTGGCGCCGGAGCGCTGGGGCTGGCCCTGGGTGGCGCGGCCATCTATGACGGCGAAGTGGAGCAGCGCCCGCCACTGGGTCGCGGCCATCCGCCGCGGGGCGCCGATATCGTGCGTGCCTGGCGGCTGGTGGCGATGAGTACCGCACTCTGGATGGCGGTGGTATGTGCCGTGGCCTTGCTCTGCCTGGGAGGTCTCCATGCTTGAACATGGCGGCAATCTCAACGACGCCGCACTTCACTACGGGCGAGCGCGTAGCGAGTGGCTGGACCTGTCGACCGGCATCAATCCGCTGGCCTATCCGGCGGCTGCACCGGCGGTGGACGCCTGGCACCGCCTGCCGGAACCCTGCGCCGCGCTGGAAGGTGCAGCCTGCGATTACTACGGCGCGCCCCGCATGCTGGCCGTGGCCGGCACGCAGGCGGCCATCCAGGCCTTGCCGCAGTTGCGCCTGCGCCAGGATGGCCAGCCCGCACGCGTGGTCGTGGCCGCGCCCATCTACGCCGAGCATGCCCATTGCTGGCAGCGCAGCGGCCACCTGGTCCGCGAAGTGCCTTACGCGGCGCTGGACGAGGAGGTTCAGGCCCAGCGCTGCGAGGTGCTGGTGCTGTGCAATCCCAACAATCCCACCGGCGCACTGGTGGCGCCGGCGCAGTTGTTGCAGTGGGCTCGGCAACTGGCTACACGCGGCGGCTGGCTGGTGGTCGATGAAGCCTTTGGCGATACCGTGGCCGCCCAGAGCGTGGCCGCGCACAGTGCCGAGCCGGGACTGATCGTGCTGCGCTCGGTGGGCAAGTTCTTCGGCCTGGCGGGTCTGCGGCTGGGCTTCGTGGCGGCAGCACCCACGCTGCTGGATGAATTGGCCGACTGGCTGGGACCCTGGACCATCAGCGGCCCGGCCCAGCAGATCGGTACGGCCGCCCTGCGTGACCGCCACTGGCAAGAGCGCACGCTGGCGCGCCTGCTGGCCGATGGCGAACGTCTGCATGGGCTGTTGCAGCGGCACGGTATCGCCGCGTCGGGCACTGCGCTGTTCCAGTGGTGGCCAGAACCACGGGCTGCCGACTTCCACGCCGCCCTGGCCAGCCAGGGCGTGTGGGTGCGCCTGTTCACGCGCGGCGCGGGCGGCATCCGCATCGGCCTGCCGCCCGACGAGGCGGGCTGGCAGCGGCTGGATGCCGCATTGAGCTATTGGAGGGCACATGGCTGAGTTCACCTTCCACACCCTGATGATCCAGGGCACCACCTCGGACGCCGGCAAGAGCACGCTGGCCGCCGCCCTGTGCCGGCTGCTGAAGAAGGATGGCATCAGCGTCGCTCCCTTCAAGCCGCAGAACATGGCATTGAACAGCGCAGTCACCGCCGACGGCGGCGAGATCGGTCGCGCCCAGGCCCTGCAGGCGCAGGCCGCCGGCATCGCCCCGCATACCGACATGAACCCGGTGCTGCTCAAGCCTTCCAGCGACACCGGCGCGCAAGTGATCGTGCACGGCAAGGTGCGTGCCGATATGAATGCGCGCGACTACCACCGCTACAAGACCGAAGCCATGCAAGCCGTGCTGGCCTCCTACCAGCGCTTGCGGGCACAGTACGCCTGCGTGGTGGTGGAGGGCGCGGGCAGCCCGGCCGAGATCAACCTGCGCGCGCGTGACATCGCCAACATGGGCTTTGCCGAGGCGGTCGATTGCCCCGTCATCATCGTGGCCGACATCGACCGGGGTGGCGTGTTCGCCCACCTGACCGGCACGCTCGACTGCCTG
>JAFAMT010000042.1 GCA_019233085.1 Herbaspirillum sp. | reverse complement strand
CTGATCGGGCCGGTGTTCTATGAAATCATCCAGCGCAAGGGCAATGACGGCTTTGGCGAAGGTAATTTCAAGGCCCTGTTCGAATCGATCGAACTGGACCAGATGCGCCGTGGCGTCATCTAAGTGACTGATCCGGCGGGATTTTTCCTCCCGCCGGCAGATGGAGCAAGGCGCCAGGCCCTCGGCGGGGGCCTGGCGCCTTCTTATTGTGATGCGATATCGGGCTCAAGCTTTGCGGGAAGCTGCCGTAACTGTTTGCAAGACCAATCCGAATCACTTGCGCCCCACCCCGGGCTGGAGTTCGCATGACAGTCGCATACGCCCTTGACAATCCCACCGCAGACGCCGCCGATACGCTAGACAGCGATCCGGCCGAGCTGTTAGCCGAACTGGGCAGCCGTATCCTGGTGCTGCAACAGCAGGCACAGTCACTGGGCCGCTTCCCCAGCAACAAGGACGCCAAGCAGCAACGCAACCTGTTGCAACAACAGATCCGCACGCTCTACCAGCAATTGTTTGCCCTGGAACAGGCAGATGCCCGCCGCCGCATGCGTGGCGAGAACTACCTCGGGATGGCCCTGTCGATGGCCGCACAGGCCGCCCACCAGCATGCCGACGGCGGTACGCTGGCCACTCTCGGCTGATCCCTACTTCCCTGTCCTGGCCGCGGCCTGCGCATAGCGCAGCCGCGAGAAGCTCACCAGGCAAGCCGCACCGGCCAGCGCCGCCGCGCACCAAAGCACCAGTCCATAGGGTGCGGCAAACAATTCCAGCATCATCGCCACCACCGACGCCCCCACGGTCTGCCCGGTCAGCCGGGCCGTGCCCAGCATGCCGCTGGCGCCGCCGGTACGCTCGCGCGGAGCGGCACTGATCAGGGTACGGTTGTTGGGCGACTGGAACAACCCGAAACCCAGACCGCAGACCGCGAACATGGCCGCGATCACACCGTCCGGTGTGGACGGCGTCACCACCAGCAAGGACAGCAGTCCCAGACACATGATGCCCAGGCCGACGCCGCCCAGCAGACCGGCCGAGAGGCGGTCCGACAGCTTGCCGGCGACCACGCCGGTGAGCGCCACCGCGATGGGCCAGGCCGTGAGCAGCAGGCCGGCCCGGGCGGTCCCCATGCCGAGGTAGTTCTGCAGCATGAAGGGTAGCATCACGAACACCGACATCTGCGCCGCAAAGGAGCAGAACGAGGTCCCGATGGACAGCGCAAAGAGCGGGATACGCAACAGGTCCAGCGGCAGCATGGGGGCGCTGTGGGACTGCCACTTCAGCAGCAGCATCAGGCACAGCGCCGTCAGCAAGGCGCACCCCGCCACCACCCAGCCCCCTTGCAGGTGGCCGACGGCATCGATGGTATAGAGCAGCAGGCCGATGAAACCCATGCACAGCAAGGCGCTCTGATGGTCGAACTTGCGTGCCGAGAGCGGATTGGCCGGCAGCGCCTTCCAGCCGATGACCAGCGACAGCAGGCCCAGCGGGATATTGATCAGGAACAGCCAGTGCCACGACCCCAGATGCAGGATGAAGCCAGCCACGGTCGGCCCCAGGGCATTGGCGGTGCCGGCCACCAGGGCGTTGTAGCCGATGGCCCGGCCCAGCAGGCGGGTGGGATAGATGAAGCGGATCAGCGCGGTATTGACACTGAGGATGCCGGCCGCCCCCACCCCCTGCAGCACGCGCGCCAGGCTCAGTTGCAGCATGTCGCCGCTGGCGGCGCAGGCCAGCGAAGCAACGGTAAAGAGCAACAGCCCGCCCTGGTAGACCCGCCGATAGCCGACCACCTCGCCCAGCGAGGCCAGCGGCAGCAGGCACACCGCCATGGCGATCTGGTAGCTGTTGATGATCCAGATGGCATCGGCGCCGCTGGCCTTGAAGTCGGCGGCAATGACCGGCAGGGCCAGGTTGGCGATGGAACCGTCCAGCACGGCGATGGAAACGGCCAGCACCACGGTGGCGATGGCGAGGAAGCGCTGCCTGGCGGGCAGGCCGTCGGCGTCATGCTGGGCGCCGCTGCGGGGGTGTACTTGCACTGTCTGCTTTCAGAACTGGGGAATCACAAAGGGCGCCGGAGCGCCCAAATGAGGTCGATATGCTATCACCGCCCCGCCCCAACATGCGATAGCGCTCCCGGGCGGACAAGGTCGCGTATCGAAGGCAGGTCTGTGCGCCAGTCTCCAAGCAAAATCGCCGCTTCAGAGCGATCTGGTGCGGCGATGTTTTCCTGAGCGGACGTCGGACTAGCGCAGCTTGGCGATGGGGGTGAGCTTCTTGTCGCGGGGAATGTTGAACTTGGTCTTGGGCCCGAACCATTTGCTCCAGATGGCATCGAGTTCGCCTTCTTTTTCCATCGTCGACAAGGCCTGGTTGACGGCCGCCAACAGCTTGTGCTCGCCCTTCTTGACGCCCAGCGCAGTCGGCTCCCAGGCCAGCGCCCCCTCGACGAAGCGGAAGCGGCCGGCCGACTCGGTGACGAAACGGATGCCCGAGGGCATCGAGATGGCCAGGCCGTCCACCTTGCCCTGTGCCAAGGCCAGGAAGGCTTGCGGGGTGTCGCTGAATGTCTGCACCGCAGCCTTGGGCAGGACGCGATGCACCGCTTCTTCCGGGGTCGAATTGCGATTGGCGCTGATGCGCTTGTCGGCCAGGTCGGCGACCATGTTCAGCCCGGAGTCGGACTGCACCACGATCTTGATCGGATTCTGGTAATGCGAAGCAGTGAAATCAATCAGCCGCGCGCGCTCGCGGGTATAGCCCAGCGCCGCCGAGACCAGATCGACCTCGCCTTGCACCAGCATGGGGATGCGCGCCTCCACGGTCACGCTCTTCTGCTCCATCTCCACGCCCAGCTGGCGCGCCACGGCAGCGCAGATGTCGACATCGAAACCGACCACCTGGCGGGTCTGCGGATCAGAAAACCCCAGTGGTTCGTTGTTGGCCAGCGTGGCGCAGACCAGCGTACCGCGCGCCTTGATCTCGGCCAGCCGGTCTGCGTGGGCCGGGGTGGCCACAGCGAGCGTGCATGACAGCAGCGCCCCTGCCACTCCGATTTTCCCGACCCTCTTGATGTACTGCGAAATTTTATTCATGCGTCTCCTCGTGGAATGTCGAGGATAGCCCGAAACAAAGCCGGATGTCACTTACCGTGAACAATCCCCTGCTTACAAGTCCAGATGGCGCAAAAAAAGCGCATCCGCAGATGCGCTTTCCCGAGGGCACGATAGGTCCGCCGGTCAGCCTGGGTCAGCCATGCCCCAGATAAGCCTTGCGCACATCGCTATTGGCCAGCAGGTTGGCGCCGGTGTCGGACATGACCACGTGGCCGTTTTCCAGCACGTAACCGCGATCGGCCACGCCCAGCGCCTTGTTGGCGTTCTGCTCCACCAGGAACACCGTCACGCCGCTTGCGCGGATGGTGCGGATGATCTCGAAGATCTGCGCGATCACCAGCGGCGCCAGGCCCAGGGTGGGCTCGTCCAGCAACAGCAGGCGCGGCTTGCTCATCAGCGCCCGGCCGATGGCCAGCATCTGCTGCTCGCCGCCGGACATGGTGCCGGCACGCTGGGCGGCGCGTTCCTTCAAGCGCGGGAACAGGCCGAAGACGTACTCGATGCCCTGCTCGATGGCTTCGTTGGTGGCGAAGAAGGCGCCCATCTTGAGGTTTTCCAGCACGGTCAGGCTGGGGAAGACGCGACGACCTTCCGGCGAGATCGCCAGGCCACGACGCATGATCTCGTGGGTGGGCAGGCTGGTGATGTCCTGGCCCTCGAAGATCACGCGTCCGCTGGAGGCACGCGGGCGGCCGCACAGCGTCATCAGGAGCGTGGTCTTGCCGGCACCGTTGGCGCCGATCAGGGTGACGATCTCGCCCTTCTCCACGTTCAGCGACACGCCGTGCAGGGCCTCGATGGCACCGTAGTGGGTATGCACCTTATCAAACTGCAACATCATTCTTCTCCCAGGTAAGCCTTGATCACGCGCTCGTCGCTGCGCACCTGTTCCGGCGTACCGGTGACGATGGGCTTGCCGTGCTCCATGACCAGGATGCGGTCGGAGATGCCCATGATGAGGCTCATGTCGTGTTCGATCAGCAGCACGGCCACGCCATGCTCGCGACGCAGGCGGTCGATCAGCTGTGCCAGTTCCTGCTTCTCATGCGGATTGAGGCCGGCCGCCGGTTCATCCAGCAGCAGCAGGCGCGGCTTGGTGATCATGCAGCGGGCGATTTCCACCCGGCGCTGCAGGCCGTAGGAGAGCGTGCCGGCTTCGCGGTTGGCCAGCGCGGTCAGGCCGAGCTGGTCCAGCCAGTAGGCGGCGCGTTGCAGCGCCTCCTGTTCGGAACGGCGATAGGCCGGGGTCTTCAGCAGGCCCCACAGCAGGTTGGTGTTGACCTGTTGGTGTTGTGCCACCAGCAGGTTTTCCACCACCGTCATGGACTTGAACAGGCGGATGTTCTGGAAGGTACGCACCAGGCCCTGCTGCGCCACCTGGTGGCTGGGCTGGCGGGCGATGGAGACGCCGTCCAGCGCGATCTCGCCCGAGGTCGGCTGGTAGAAGCCGCTGATGCAGTTGAAGACGGTGGTCTTGCCGGCGCCGTTGGGGCCGATGATGGCGAAGACTTCACGTTCCTTGACCGACAGCGACACGCCATCCACGGCCAGCAGGCCGCCAAAGCGCATCGACAGGCTGGAGACGTCCAGCATGGTTTTCACGGATTGATTCATTGCGGCAACTCCACATGCGGACGGGTGGCAGGCAGCAATCCTTGCGGACGCCACATCATCATCAGCACCATCACCAGGCCGAAGATCAGCATGCGGTACTCGGCAAAGCTGCGCGCCAGTTCCGGCAGCACGGTCAAGAGGATGGCGGCCAGGATCACGCCCAGCTGCGAACCCATGCCGCCCAGCACGACGATGGCCAGGATCAGGGCCGATTCGATGAAGGTGAAGGATTCCGGCGTCACCAAGCCCTGGCGGGCGGCGAAGAAGGAACCGGCCAGCCCTGCGAAGGCGGCACCCAGCGTGAAGGCAGAGAGCTTGACCTTGGTCGGGTTGATGCCCAGCGAACGGCAGGCGATCTCGTCTTCACGCAGCGCTTCCCAGGCGCGACCCATGGGCATGCGCAGGAGGCGGCTGGTGACGAAATAGGTGAACAGCACCATCAGCAAGGCCAGGAAGTACAGGAAGATCACCATGTGGCCACCCTGGTAGGAGAGGCCGAAGACCTGGTGAAAGGTGGTTCCCCCTTCGGTGACAGGATTGCGCGCCATCACCAGCCCGAACACGCTGGGCTTGGGGATGCCGGAGACGCCGTCGGGGCCGCCGGTCAGGCTGGTCATGTTGTTGAGCAGCAGGCGGATGATCTCGCCGAAGCCCAGCGTGACGATGGCCAGGTAGTCACCCCGCAGGCGCAGCACCGGGAAGCCCAGCAGGAAGCCGAACAGTGCCGAGGCGGCGGCCGCCAGCGGCACGCATTCCCAGAACGACAGCCCGAAGTACTGGTTCAGCAGCGCATAGGTATAGGCACCCACGGCGTAGAAGCCCACATAGCCCAGGTCCAGCAGGCCGGCGAAGCCCACCACGATGTTCAGGCCCAGGCCCAGCACTACGTAGATCAGCGCCAGGGTCATCACGTCCACATAGCCGCGCGAACCGAAGAAGGGCCACACCAGTGCCACCGCCAGCAGCACCAGCACGGCCACGCGTTGCTGGCCGGCCTGCAGGCGCGGCAGCGCCGGCAGCTTGATGGCGGCACCGCTGCGCGAGAGCGCCGGCTTGGCCAGCTGGAACAGGAACACGGCCAGCACCGCCACCAGCACCGGCGTCCAGTGGGTGTTGAGCACCACGCGGTAGCCTTCCAGCTGCAGCTGCATGCCCAGCAGGGGGATGGTCAATATGGCGGTCACCAGCGCCGCCGCCACGGCATTCTTGAAAGTCTCAGGCATCACGCCTCCTTGAATAATTCGTTGTCCGTCAGGCGCTGCGCGCTCAGACCTTCTCCACATCCGGCTTGCCCAACAGGCCCGTCGGACGGAACAGCAGGATCAGCACCAGCAAGCCGAAGGACACCACGTCCTTGTACTCGGAAGGCAGGTAACCCGCAGCAAAGGTCTCGGCCAGGCCCAGCAGCACGCCACCCAGCATGGCGCCGGGGATGCTGCCGATGCCGCCCAGCACCGCCGCCGTGAAGGCCTTGATGCCGGCGATGAAGCCGATGTAGGGATTGAGCTTGCCGATGGTCAGCGCAATGAGCACGCCGCCGACAGCCGCCAGCATCGCGCCCAGTACGAAGGTGAAGGAAATCACCCGGTTGGTATCGATGCCCAGGAGGTTGGCCATGCCCATGTCCTCGGCGCAGGCGCGGCAGGCACGACCCATGCGCGAGCGGGCGATGAACAGCGTCAGGGCCACCATCAGCAGCAGCGCGACACCGACGATGACGATGCGCGAATACGGCACGGTGACGGTGAAGTCGCTGCCCATCTGGAATTCCAGCGCGCCCGAGATCAGCACCGGCACCGACATGTCGCGCGCGCCCTGGCCGATCTGCACATAGTTCTGCAGGAAGATGGACATGCCGATGGCCGAGATCAGCGGCACCAGGCGCGGGCCGCCGCGCAGCGGGCGATAGGCCACGCGCTCGACGGTCCAGCCATAGAGACCGGTGACCAGCACCGAGACGATCAGTGCGCCACCCAGCAGCAGCGGCAAGGGATAGCCGGACTGCACGCCGATGGCGGTGAGCGTCACCAGGCCCACGTAGGAGGCGATCATGTAGATCTC
>JAFAMT010000446.1 GCA_019233085.1 Herbaspirillum sp. | reverse complement strand
CTTGCGCACGGCGGTGGCCGGCTTGCCTTCGGTATCGAGGGTGACGTAGCTGGTGGTCTTGCCCAGCACCTTGCCGTATTTCTGCAGCGCCAGCTTCATGCCCATGTCGGCGAACTTGCCGTTGGCGGCGAAGGGGCCCGACATCGGCACCGGACAGCCGAAGGCAATGCTTTCGGCTTGCGCAAACACATCCTGGCAGGTCAATGCGCCGGGTGCGGCCAGGGCGGACAGCTTCAGGAAATCGCGACGGCTGATCATGCTTACTTCTCCCTCAAGGTAAAGTGTGACAGATGACATCCATGGAAATGAGTGTGACTGCTTTGCTGTACGTGGACGCAAGTTCCGTGCCCGTCAAATCAAAAAACTTAGTCGATGATGGGTAGGGCGCAATTGCAGGGACGTGTGGAAACCGCCGCCGCGAACGGGCGAAAAGGAAATGGCCAATAGCTGCGCGCCACCTTGCCGGAACCCCGGAAGGCAACAGTGACGATGCGATCAAACGCATGCGCAGCGCGACTTTGCGCTGCATGGCATGAGCCATCATGGGGGCTCCTCCTGCGGCTCAGATGAGCTTGTCTCCAGACTTGTCTGCCGTTCTCCCGTGTCGCCGATGTGTCTCCACCGGTCTGCCACGACGGCTTGCTTTTTCTAAGAATATTACTTTTGGTGCGGCACCGGCTGACGATTCCTGCCGGTTGGGGAAAACATCTTCATTCTGCACCACGGCCTGACCTCGATCGCACCAACAAGGCCAGCATGAGGCCATCCATACTACCCCTGCACCAAAGAAAAACGGCATGAAATCTTGATGCCGTTTTTCTCACTTGCCTATTTCATCTGGGGGAAGGCGAACTCCGCGCCCGCGCTGGCCGTATTGGGCCAGCGCTGCATCACCGCCTTGGCCCGCGTATAGAAACGCACACCCTCCGGTCCATACATGTGGTGGTCGCCGAAGAGGCTGCGCTTCCAGCCACCGAAGCTGCTGAAGGCCATCGGCACCGGCAGCGGCACGTTCACGCCCACCATGCCCACTTCGATCTGGCGCACGAACTCGCGCGCCACGCCACCGTCTCGGGTATAGACGGCCACGCCATTGCCATACTCGTGGGCATTGATCAGTTCCACCGCGCTGGCGATATCCGGGCAGCGCAGCACGCATAGCACCGGGCCGAAGATCTCTTCCTTGTAGACCGTCATCTCCGGGGTGACATGGTCGAGCAGGGTGCCGCCGACGAAGAAGCCCTTCTCGAAACCCGGCACCTGGTAGCCACGACCATCGACTACCAGCGTGGCGCCTTCTTCCACGCCACGGCCGATCAGTCCCTCGATGCGCTCCTTGGCGGCAGCCGTCACCACCGGGCCCATCTCGGCACCAGCGGCCATGCCTTCGTTGATCTTCAGGCTGCGCGCGCGTTCGGCCAGCGCCGCCACCAGTTCATCGCCGGCACTGCCCACGGCCACGGCCACCGAGATCGCCATGCAGCGCTCACCGGCCGAGCCGAAGGCCGCGCCCATCAGGGCATCCACGGCCAGTTGCATGTCGGCGTCGGGCATCACCACCATGTGGTTCTTGGCGCCGCCCAGGGCTTGCACGCGCTTGCCCTTGGCCGAGCCACGGGCGTAGATGTATTCGGCAATCGGGGTCGAGCCGACGAAGCTGATGGCCTTGACCTGGGGGTGGTCCAGCAGCGCATCCACGGTGAGCTTGTCGCCCTGCACGACGTTGAAGACGCCGTCGGGAAGGCCGGCTTCCTGCAGCAGCTCGGCGATCAGCAGTGCGGCCGACGGGTCGCGCTCGGAGGGCTTCAACACGAAGCAGTTGCCACAGGCGATGGCGATGGGGAACATCCACATCGGCACCATCGCCGGGAAGTTGAACGGTGTGATGCCAGCCACCACGCCCAGCGGCTGGCGCATCGACCAGGCATCGATGCCGCGGGCGATCTGGTCGGTGTATTCGCCCTTGAGCATCTGCGGGATGCCGGCAGCGAACTCGACGATCTCGATGCCGCGCGCCACTTCGCCCTGGGCATCCGAGAAGGTCTTGCCATGCTCGCGCACGATGATGCGGGCGAAGTCATCAGCCCGCTGCTGGATCAGGTGCAGGAAGCGGAACAGCACCCGCGCGCGCGTCAGCGGCGGCGTGTTGGACCAGCTGGCAAAGGCCGCCACGCCGGCCTTCACCGCGGCATCGACCTCCTCGGTCGTACCCAGTGCCACCTGTGCCACCGGCACGCCCAGCGCCGGGTTGAAGACATCGGCATAGCGCCCGCTCTTGGTATCGACGCGCTGGCCGCCGATGTAGTGTGCAATCTTTTCCATGAATCTTTCTTGCGTTGTAGTAGGGGATCAGGCCAGGGTCTTGAGGATGGCCGCCAGCTTGCCGAACAGCTCGTCGATCTGCTGCTTGTTGATCACCAGCGGCGGCGACAGGGCGATGATGTCGCCGGTCACACGGATGAGGATGCCGTCGTTGAAGGCGCGCACGAAGGCGTCATAGGCACGGGCGCCGACGCGGCCCGGAATGGACGACAGCTCGATGCCGGCGATGAGGCCAATGGTGCGCACGTCGATCACGTTTGGCAGGCCGCGCAGTGCGTGTGCGGCTTCCTGGAAGTAGTCCGAGACCGCCTGTGCGTTCTCCAGCACGCCCTCGGTCTGGAACACTTCCAGCGAGGCCAGGCCAGCAGCGCAGGCCAGCGGGTGACCCGAATAGGTATAGCCGTGGAACAGCTCGATACCATCCGGGCCGTTCATGAAGGCGTCGTGGATGTGTTGCTTGACGAACACCGCACCCATCGGCACCACGCCGTTGGTGAGACCCTTGGCGGTGGTGAAGATGTCGGGCTCGACATCGAAGTAGTCGGAGGCGAAGGGTGTCCCCAGGCGGCCGAAGCCGGTGATGACTTCATCGAAGATCAGCAGGATGCCATGCTTGGTGCACAGCTCGCGCAGGCGCTTCAGGTAACCCTTGGGCGGCACCAGCACGCCCGTGGAACCGGCCACCGGTTCGACGATGACGGCGGCGATGTTGGAGGCATCGTGCAGGGCGACGATGCGTTCCAGTTCATCGGCCAGGTGCGCGCCGTATTCGGGCTCGCCCTTGGTGAAGGCGTTCTTTTCCAGGTTGTGGGTGTGCGGCAGGTGGTCTACGCCTTGCAGCAGCGCGGTGCTGAAGGTCTTGCGGTTGCCGCCGATGCCACCCACCGACATGCCGCCGAAGCCCACGCCGTGATAGCCGCGCTCGCGCCCGATCATGCGGGTGCGGGTGGCGTTGCCGGTGGCGCGGTGATAGGCCAG
>JAFAMT010000424.1 GCA_019233085.1 Herbaspirillum sp. | reverse complement strand
CGCACCGAGCAACAGGCCGAGACGCTGGAGAAGACCGTCGCCGCCATGGAAGAACTGACCCAGGCCGTGCGCCGCAACGCCGACAATGCCCGCCAGGCCGACACCCTGGCCAGCACCGCCTCCAGCGTCGCCAGCGAAGGGGGCTCGGTGGCGCAGCAGGTGGTCGATACGATGAGCCTGATCGACGCCTCCTCGCGCAAGATCGTCGACATCATCGCCGTCATCGACGGCATCGCCTTCCAGACCAATATCCTGGCCCTGAATGCGGCCGTGGAAGCAGCCCGCGCCGGCGAGCAGGGCCGCGGCTTTGCGGTGGTGGCTTCCGAGGTGCGCTCGCTGGCGCAACGTTCGGCCTCGGCCGCCAAGGAAATCAAGAGCCTCATCGACAGTTCGGTAGCCAGCGTGGCCGATGGCAACCGTCTGGTGCAGCAGGCCGGCGGCACCATGGAAGAGGTGGTGTCGAGCGTACTACGCGTCACCGCCGTGGTGGCCGAGATCAGCCAGGCCAGCCAGGCCCAGAGCCAGGGCATCCTCTCGATGAACGACGCCATGGCGAGACTGGACGAAAACACCCAGCAAAACGCCGCCCTGGTGGAGCAGGCCGCCGCCGCCTCGCAATCGATGAGTCAGCAGGCCGATCATCTCAGCGAGCTGGTCGCTGCCTTCAAGATCGATGCGGCGCAGATCGAACGCAGCATCGCCGCCAACGACGCTGCTGCCGCGTGCGATGTCGCGCCGGCCCGGCAGCACCTGGGCCGGCACTGAGACGCCCTGCCTGCCTCATGCACAAAGCGCCGTGACGGCCAAGCCGTCGCGGCGCTTTTTTTCCAATGTGCAAAGGCCTCAGGAAGCCGGCTTGCCATCCTGCTGCGCACTGGCCGCCGATGGCGTCGCGGTCTGCTCGTTCCAGCCGCCACCCAGCACCTTGTAGAGCGTGATGCGGTTGCTCTGCTCGGTCAGCCGCAGCGAGATCAGCGTCTGCTGCGCCGAGTACAGCGTACGCTGCGCCACCAGGGTGGTGAGGTAGCTGTCGATGCCGTTCCTGTAGCGTGCCTCGGAAAGGCGGAAGGCCTTCTCGCTGGCCGCCGTGGAGCGGGCCTGGGCGTCCAGCCGCTGGGCCAGCGTGGCCCTGACCGACAGGGCATCGGCCACTTCGCTGAAGGCGGTCTGGATCGCCTTCTCGTAGTTGGCCACATCGATGTCACGCGTGATCTTGGCTGAGTCCAGGCTGGCGCGCAGGCTGCCCGCATTGAAGATGGGCAGGTTGATGGACGGCGCAAAACTCCAGGAACCGCTGCCCGGATTGAACAGCCCACCCAGCGTGGGGCTTGCCGTGCCGCCGCTGGCAGTGAGCGTGATGCTGGGGAAGAAGGCCGCGCGCGCCGCGCCGATATCGGCGTTGGCCGACTTCAGCGTATGCTCGGCCGCCAGCACGTCGGGCCGCCGCAGCAGCACTGTCGAGGGCAGGCCCGCAGGCGTGGCCGGCAGCACGCTGGCGGTCTGCGGCAAGCCTCGCGGCAACAGCTGCTCATCCACCTCGCCGCCCACCAGCAGGCGCAGGGCATTGATATCCTGCGCCACCTGGCTGGTATAGCGGGCCACGTCGGCCCGGGCCGATTCGACGGTGGCTTCCTGGCTGGCCAGGTCCACCCCGGAGACGGTGCCGATGTCATGGCTGCGCTGGCTCAGCGCATAGGTACGCGACTGGCTGGCATAGGTGTCCTCGGCCAGGCGCAGCAGGTCGCGATCCGAGGCCAGTGTCAGCCAGGCCGTGGCCACTTCGGCCACCAGGCTGATGTGGGTGCTGCGGCGGGTCTCGACCTGGTACTGGTAGGTTTCCAGGGCGGCGTCCGAGAGGTTCTTGAGGCGACCGAAGAAATCCAGCTCGTAGGCGCTCACTCCCAGCGTCACGCTGTCCTGGTGCGAGACCGTGGCATGACCGCTGGAGGACAGGCTGGCCGGCGTGCGGCTGGCCGAGCCGCTGCCGCTGGCCGAGAGGGCCGGGTAGCGGTCGGCATCGGTGATGCGGTATTGCGCACGCGCCTTCTCGATGTTCAGGGCGGCCACGCGCAGGTCACGGTTGTTGGCCAGCGCGCTGGCGATCACCTGCTGCAGTCGTGCATCGAGGAAGAACTGGCGCCAGCCCAGCTGGTCGGCGTCGGTGTCCTGGCTGGTCGTAGCAACGGTGCCACGGGCAGCCACGATCTGCTTGCCATCGACCTGTTGCGACCAGCTGGACGGCACCGGCGCGGCCGGTTGCGCGTAGTCAGGCGCCAGGTTGGCGCAGCCGCCCAGGGCGGCGGCCAGGACCACCACCAGGACGCCGCGTTGCAGAAAGCCTTGGTGTCGGATGCTAGGGGCTGTCATCACACGCCCTCCTTATGGGTAGCTTGATCGTCAACCGGGCGCGTCGCCTTGCTGGCGCGGCGATCCAGCCAGGTGCCGATCAGGTAATAGAACAGGGGCACGAAGAAGATGCCCAGCAAGGTTGCCGACAGCATGCCGCCCAGCACCCCCGTGCCGATGGCGCGGCGGCTGGCCGAACCGGCGCCGCTGGCCACCGCCAGGGGCAGCACGCCGAACATGAAGGCCAGCGAGGTCATCAGGATCGGCCGCAGGCGCAGCTGCACCGCCTCCAGCGTGGCCGCCCACAGGCTCTTGCCGGACTCGTGCAGCTGCTTGGCGAATTCCACGATCAGGATCGCGTTCTTGGCTGACAACCCCACCGTGGTCAACAAGCCCACCTGGAAGTACACGTCGTTGGACATGCCGAAGATCCCCGTCAGGAGCACGGTGCCGATGATACCCAGGGGCACGGCCAGGATCACCGCGAAGGGCACCGACCAGCTCTCATAGAGCGCGGCCAGGCACAGGAAGACGAACAGGATGGAGATCGCATACAGCATCGGCGCCTGGTTGCCCGAGAGCCGCTCCTGGTAGGACGAACCCGTCCATTCGAAGCCGACCCCGGCCGGCAGTTGCGCCACCAGTTTCTCGACCTCGGCCATGGCCGTGCCCGAGCTCACGCCCGCGGCCGGCTCGCCGACGATCTCGAAGGAGGACACGCCGTTGTAGCGTTCCAGCAGCGAGGGGCCGTAGGTCCACTTGCTGCTCATGAAGGCCGAGAACGGCACCATCTGGCTGGCCGAATTGCGCACATACCAGCGATTGAGGTCGTCGGCCTGCATGCGGAAGCCGCTGTCGCCCTGCACATAGACCTTCTTGACGCGACCATTGCTGAGGAAGTCGTTGACGTAGGTGCCGCCCATGGCGGTAGCCAGCGTGGCGTTGATGTCCGAGGTCGACACCGACAGGGCATCGGCCTTGCGGTCGTCGATGGCCACGCGCAGCTGCGGCGTGTCGTCCAGGCCGGTGGTGCGTACGTTGGCCAGCGCCGGGTTCTGGCGCGCCAGTTGCAGGAACTGGTCGCGCGCCTGCAACAGCACGTCATGGCCGACCCCTCCCACATCCTTCAACTCCAGGTCGAAGCCCGAGCTCTGGCCCAGGCCGCGCACGGCCGGCGGATTCATCAGGAACACCCGCGCGCCACGGATCTTGGACAGGTCTGCATTGGCACGGCGCACCAGCTCGGAAGCCGACTGGCCGGCGCCGCTGCGCTGGCTCCAGTCCTTCAGGCGGATGAAGGCGCGCGCACCGTTCTGGCTGTTGCCACCCATGCCGGCACCGACGATGGCCAGTACCGAGTCCACCGATTCGGGCTTGTTCATGAAATATTCCTGCACCGTCTTGACCACGGTCGCGGTCTGCTCGGCGGTGGCGCCGGTGGGCAGCTGGATCTGGGCCATGAGCACGCCCTGGTCTTCTTCCGGCAGAAAGGAGGTCGGCAGGCGCATGAACAACACCGCCATGGCGACCGCGATCAACGCATACATCAGGAGGCCACGCTTGCCGCGCTTGAGCAGGCCGCCTACGCCGCCCTGGTAACGGGTGGCGCTACGATCGAACGTGCGATTGAACCAGCTGAAGAAGCGCCCCTGCTGCACATGGCCAGCGGCATGGGGCTTGAGTAGGCTGGCGCATAGCGCCGGGGTCAGGGTCAGTGCCACCAACACGGACAGCGCCATGGCCGAGACGATGGTGATGGAGAACTGGCGATAGATCACGCCGGTGGAACCACCAAAGAAGGCCATGGGGATGAACACCGCCGAGAGCACCATGGCGATACCGATCAGGGCGCTGGTGATTTCCTGCATGGACTTGCGCGTGGCCTCCTTGGGACTGAGCTTTTCCTCGCTCATCAGGCGCTCGACGTTTTCCACCACCACGATGGCATCGTCCACCAGGAGGCCGATGGCCAGCACCATGCCGAACATGGTGAGCGTATTGATCGAGTAGCCGAACATGGCCAGGATGCCGAAGGTCCCCAGCAACACCACCGGCACCGTGATGGCCGGGATGAAGGTGGCGCGGATGTTCTGCAGGAACAGGTACATGATCAGCACCACCAGCACGATGGCTTCGATCAGGGTCTTGACCACTTCTTCCAGCGACACGCGCACGAAGGGCGTGGTGTCATAGGCCACATTGGTCTTCAACTTCATGGAGGCCGGGAAGTAGGGTTCCAGCTCGGCCAGCTTCTTCTTGACGGCGTCGGCGGTGGAGAGCGCATTGGCGCCGGTGGCCAGCTGGATGGCCAGCGCCGAGGACGGCTTGCCGTTCTGCTGGGAAGCGACCTGGTAGCTCTCGCCACCCAGTTCCACCCGGGCCACGTCGGCGAGTTTCACCACCGAGCCATCGGAAGAGGACTTGACGATGATGTTGCGGAACTGCTCCGGCGTGGTCAGCTTGCTGCGCGCGGTGATGGTGGCGTTGATCTGCTGGCCGGGAATGGCCGGCAACGCACCGATCTCGCCGGCCGACACTTCGGTGTTCTGTGCCTCCAGGGCGCTGGTGATGTCGGATGGCATCAGCGCATACTTCTGCAGCCTGGCCGGATCGATCCACACGCGCATGGCGTAGTTGGTGCCGAAGGCGGTGACATCGCCCACGCCTTCGACGCGGCTGATCTGGTCGGTCAGCGTGCTGCTGATGAAGTCACCGATATCGATGCTGGTGATACGCGGGTCATCCGAGGTCAGCGACAACACCATCAGGATGTCGGTGGAGGCCTTGGTCACCGTCACGCCGTTGTTCTGCACCGCCTGCGGCAAGCGTGCCGTGACCTGCTGCAGCTTGTTTTGCACCTGCATCTGCGCCACGTCGGCATTGGTGCCGGCGGTGAAGGTCAGGGACACCGTGGCGCTGCCGGCCGAGCTGGAGCTGGCCGACATGTATTGCAGGTTGTCCAGCCCCTTCATCTGCTGCTCGATGACCTGGGTCACCGAGTCTTCCAGCGTCTTGGCCGAGGCCCCGGTATAGGTGGCCTTGATGTTGACCGTGGGTGGGGCGATGTCGGGGTACTGCTCCAGCGACAGGGTGCGGATCGCCATCATGCCGCCGAGCATGATGATGATGGCCATGACCCATGCGAAGATGGGCCGGTCGATAAAGAAACGTGCCATGTGCGCCTCGCTTACTTGGACTGGGCGCCGGTGGTGGCAGCGTCGGGGTTGGGGTTGGTGTTAGCGTTGGCGGCATCGCCCCCCAGCGAGGGATCGGCCGCAGCGGCGGCGGTTTCGCGGGCCAGGTCTTTCTTCAGCGATTCGGTCACGTCGATGGCGCGCGGGGTGTCACCGGTGCGCACCTTCTGCAGGCCGTCGACGATGAGCTTGTCACCTTCCTTCAAACCCTTGCTGATCCACCAGTTGTTGCCCACGGCACGCGCCACGGTCACCAGGCGTTGCTCCACCTTGCCATCGGCGCCCAGCACCAGGGCCGTGGCCGCGCCGGTCTGGTCGCGGCTGACGGCCTTCTGCGGCACCAGCAGGGCATGCTCGTCGACGCCCTCTTCCAGCACGGCGCGCACATAGGCGCCCGGCAGCAGCACGCCATCCGGGTTGGGGACGACTGCGCGCAGGGTGATCATGCCGGTGCCGGTATCGACCGACAGGCCCGAGAATTCCAGCTTGCCGCTACGCTCGTAGGTGGAGCCGTCCTCCAGCACGATCTTGACCTGGGCCGCGTTCTCGCCGCTCTTCCTGATCTGGCCGCTGGCCAGTTCGCGGCGCAGGCGCAACAGATCCACGGTGGACTGGGTCACGTCCACGTAGATGGGATCGATCTGCTGCACCGTGGTCAGGGCCGTGGTCTGGCTGGCCGTCACCAGGGCACCGGGGGTGACCGAGGATTTCTCGATCCGGCCGGTGATGGGCGAGAGGATCTTGGTGTATTGCAGGTTGATGGCGGCGGTCTGCACGGCCGCCTGTTGCACGGCCACGTCGGCCTGGTTCTGGCGCAGGGTGCTCTGGGCGTCGTCGTTGTCCTGCTTGGCGACGGCGTCGATCTTGTCGAGCTCGGCATAGCGTTGCGCCTTCAGCTTGGAGGAAGCCAGCGTGGCCTCGGCTTTCTGCAGCGAGGCACGGGCGCTGTCATAGGCGGCCTGGTAGCTGGCCGGGTCGATCTGGTATAGCGGCTGGCCGGCCTTGACGTTGGCGCCTTCCTTGAACAGGCGCTTCTGGATGATGCCGCCCACCTGCGGACGGATATCAGCGGCCAGGTAGGCATTGGTGCGACCGGGCAGTTCGGTGGTGACGGCCTGGCGCTGGGCCTTGACCACCACGTAGCCGACTTCGGCCTGGGTGCGGCCCGGGGCCTGGTTGCCGGACCTGGAGCAGGCCGCCAGGGCGGTGGCCAGCATCAGGGCCAGGGCCAGGCGCGCCGGCGCCTGGCGAAAAATGGAACGGGAGGTGGAGCGCAAATCGATGGTCTGGTTGGGCATCTTGTCAGGCTTTCTGCCCGCCCCGCAAGCCAGGTGTGGCCAGGGTCCGGGCGCAAGGAGCTATCGGACTGGCGATTGTGCTCAACAAATGTGAGGGAAAAATGAGCAATGCCCACAATGCAACATCGGCGCACGAAGCCGCCCACCTGCCCCGCTTATCTTGCTAAGCTCACGGCTGGTTCCCCTTCTCCGGCCTGCCCGTCGTGTCCAAGTCCATCGCCCATTCGATCGCGGATCTGTCCGACCGCTTCTTCTATCGCGCCAACATCCGCCTCAAGCTGTTCTACGCGATGCTGGCGCTGATCGTGGCATTGATCCTGGCCATCAATGGCGCCAGCCATTACATCTTCAACCGCGACTTCCTCGGCTACCTCAACGAGCAGGCGCAACAGCGCATGGAAGACATGGTGCCGCGCCTGGAGCAGGCCTATCGCGAACACGGCAGCTGGGATTTCATCCGCGGCCAGCCGCGCACCTGGTTCGAGCTGATGAAGCCGGCCATCGTCGAACACAATGGCGTGACCACCACCGTGGGGCCGCCCATGACTGCCTCCGACCTGACCGGTGCGGCCTTGCGCTTTTCGCTGCTGGATGCCAATCGCAAGCTGGTCATCGGCTATCCCTCGGTCGGCCCCGATGCCCGGCTGCGCCCGCTGCTGGAGGATGACACCATCATCGGCTGGGTCGCGCAGACGCCCTTCGAGACGGTCATCGGCGCCATCGACCTGCGTTTCCAGCAACGCCAGTTCGCCGCCCAGATCGTCATCGCGGTGGTGGCCGTGATGCTGGCGGCTTTCATGGTGGTGCGCATCTCGGGCGTGCTCACGCGTCCGCTCACCCGCGTGGCGCGCGCCACCCACCGCCTGGCCGGGGGTGACTACGCCACCCGGGTCGAGGTCGAGTCGGGTGATGAAGTGGGCCGCCTGGCGCACGACTTCAACCAGCTCGCCATGACGCTGGAACGCAATGAAAAACTGCGGCGCGAATTCATGGCTGATGTTTCCCACGAACTGCGCACACCGCTGGGTATCCTCAACGGCCAGCTGGAAGCGCTGGAGGATGGCGTCATGCAGCCCGATGCCCAGACCATCCGGTCCCTGAAGAGCGAGGTCGAGCACCTCAACAAGCTGGTCGGCGATCTCTACGACCTGTCGCTGGCCGATGCCGGTGCACTCACCTACCGCAAGGCCGACATCGACCTGGCGCCGCTGCTGCGTGATTCGGTGCAGGTCTATGCAGACCGTCTTGCCCAGCGCGGCATGACGCTGGTGGCCGAGCTGCCGCAGACCATGCCGGTACATGCCGATGGCGCACGGCTGCAGCAGCTCTTCAACAATCTCTTCGAGAACAGCCTGCGCTACACCGATGCCGGCGGCCGGCTGGAATTGCATTGCCGGCTGGAGCAGCAATGCTGGCGCCTGTATGTCGATGACAGCGAGCCGGGGGTGCCGGGCGAGGTGATGGCACGTCTGTTCGAACGCTTCTTCCGGGTCGAGACCTCGCGCAACCGCGCCACCGGCGGTGCCGGACTGGGACTGGCGATCTGTCGTCGCATCGTCGAGGCACACCAGGGCAAGATCACTGCGAGTGCCTCGCCGCTGGGTGGCTTGCGCGTGACGGTGGAGCTGCCCGCCGGCTTCGCCCCGGCGCGGGAGCAGGCATGAGCGAAGACTTCCGCTTCCAGGCACCGGCCAGTGCCGAGATCCTCATCGTCGAGGACGAGCCCAAGCTGGCCGAGCTGCTGCAGAAATACCTGGCCGCCGCCGGTTACGGCGCACGCCATGTGGCACGCGGCGACCAGGCGCTGGAGGCCGTGCGCGAACGCCGACCCGACCTGATACTGCTCGATATCATGTTGCCCGGGATGGATGGCTGGGAGATCTGCCGCCAGTTGCGCACCTTCTCCGATGTGCCGGTGCTGATGCTGACCGCCCGCGCCGAAGAGGAAGACCGGCTGCGCGGCCTGGAGTTGGGTGCCGATGACTACATCAGCAAGGCGCCGTTCTCGCCACGCGAAATCGTGGCGCGGGTCAAGGCCATGCTGCGCCGGAACAGCCACCTGCAACGCCTGGGCGAACAGGTCGACCGCCCCGATGCGTCCAGCTCGCCGCTGCAGATCGACGAACTGCGCCACCAGGCCAGCGTGCGCGGGGAAGTGCTGAACCTCACGCCACTGGAGCTGCGCCTGCTCAAGACCTTTGCCGCCGCACCGGGCCAGGTGTTCTCGCGCGAGCAATTGCTGAACCACCTGCACGATGACGACCGCTCCGTCACCGACCGCGCCATCGATACCCACATCAAGAACCTGCGGCGCAAGCTGGAGCCCTTCTTCCCCGGCCACAACGCCATCCAGGCCGTCTACGGGGTGGGCTACTGCTTCGAATTGCCGTTGCAGTAGCGCCGCTGGGCATCCACAGACCGTTCGGCAGGCCGCCTCAGCGATGGATCTTGAACACGCTGACCACCTCCGACAAGCGCGCCGCCTGATCCTGCAGGGATTGCGCGGCAGCGGCTGCCTCTTCCACCAGGGCGGCATTCTGCTGGGTGACTTCATCCATCTGCGTGATGGCGCGGTTGATTTCCTCGATGCCGGTGCTCTGCTCGCTGCTGGCCGCGCTGATCTCGGCCACCACGTCGGTGACGCGGCGCACGCTGGCCACCACCTCGCTCATGGTGGAACCGGCGCGCTCCACCAGCTGGCTGCCGGCGCCCACCTTCTCCACCGAATCATCGATCAACTGCTTGATCTCCTTGGCCGCCGCCGCCGAGCGCTGGGCCAGCGAACGCACCTCGGAAGCCACCACCGCGAAGCCACGCCCCTGCTCACCGGCGCGTGCCGCTTCCACGGCCGCATTCAGGGCCAGAATGTTGGTCTGGAAGGCGATGCCATCGATGACGGTGATGATGTCGGCGATGCGGTTGGAACTCTCGGTAATGCCTTCCATGGTCTGCACCACCTGGCTGACCACTTCACCGCCCTGGCTGGCGATATCGGAGGCCGAAGCCGCCAGCTGGTTGGCCTGGCGGGCATTGTCGGCGTTCTGCTTGACGGTGGAGGTCAGTTCTTCCATGGCCGAGGCGGTCTCTTCCAGCGAGCCGGCCTGCTCTTCTGTTCGCGAAGACAGGTCCAGGTTGCCGGTGGCGATCTCCTGCGAAGCGGTGCTGATGGTATCGGTGCCGGTACGCACCTCAGCGACGATCTTCTGCAGGCTGTCATTCATGGCGCGCAGGGAGTGCATCAGCATGCCGGTCTCGTCGGTGCTGGTGGCGCGGATCTGTACCGTCAGGTCGCCCTGCGCCACGCGCTCGGCCACGGCCACGGCTTCATTGAGCGGACGTGCTACCGCCCGTGCCACCATGATGGCCAGGCCAAAGGCGATCACCACGATCAGTGCCAGCAACACGACAATCCAGCGCATGGCCGAGCGGAACACCTCGTCGGCCGCCTGGTCCGAGCGCGTGCTGCCGGCGTCGTTGATCTTGATGATCTCGTCCATGTTCTCGAGCATGGCGCGGAAGGTCTTGTTGGAGTCGCCCTTGAAGAGGTTACGCGCCTCTTCCGTCTGGCCATCGCCGGAAATCTGGGCCAGCTTCTTGTCGATCTCCAGGTAATCCGCGTAGCTCTTGGCAAACTTGGCGTAGACCTCCTTCTCCTCGGCCTCCGTGATCTGCGCTTCGTAGGTCGCACGCTGCTTGGCCAGGATGTCCTGGCGCGACTTGATCGCCTTGAGGGCATCCTCGCGTTCGGCCGGGGTAGCCGCCGTGATCATCTGCAATTCGGAAATGCGCATGCGCGGCAATGATGCCTGCAGTGCTTGCGCCGCCTTGATGCTGGGCAGCCAGTTGGTGGCCATGTCGGTGGAAGCCTGGTTGACCATCTTGAGCTCGCGGATGGCGAACAGGCCCAGGATCACAGTCAGGACTATGACGGCCGCAAAGGAAAAAATTAACTTCTTGGCTATCTTGAGATTATTGAACCAATTCATGTCTGCCTCGTTATCTTATGACTGTGAACTCTGACCACAGCTGATTCTAGGCAGGACATGTCAGCCCCAATTCGTTGATTATGTGGGGCTTTAGGGGGCAATTGCCGCGCCGGAGGGGCGCATCTGACGCGCTTGTCAGAAACGGCGCAAAACTGGTCTGACCATCTGATCAGTTAGTTCTCTTGCGATGATAAAGTTATTTTTCCAGCAATGGGTGTTGCGGCCTGTCCCTCGCCCTGGAGACGCTCCTGCCAGTCGCCCCCCAGGGCCTTGATCAGGAACACCGAGCTGAGCAGGCGTTGACCCATCAATTGAGCCGCCTGGCGCTCGCTGTTGAGCAAGCTCTGTTGCGCGGTGATCACATCCAGGTAGGGGGTGGCGCCACCTTCGTAGCGGCTGTTGGCGATATCGAGCACCTTGCGGGCGCTGCCGATGGCCGATTGCGCCTGGCCGTAGGCGCGGTCCAGCGCGGCGATGCCGGTGATGCCATCCTCCACTTCCTGCATGGCGGTGAGCACCGTGCGCCGGTAGGTTGCCAGGGCGGCCTCATAACCGGCCTTGCTGAAATCCACCCCGGCACGCAGGCGGCCGCCGTCGAACAGGCTCTGCGTGGCCGAGACCCCCAGCGACCACAGTACGCTGGGCGCATTGAAGAGCGTGGCCCAGTTGCGGCTGTCCACGCCATACGAGGGTTGCAGCATGAAGCTGGGATAGTAGGCCGCGCTGGCCACGCCGATCTGCGCATTGGCCGCCGCCATGGCGCGCTCGGCCGAGGCGATGTCGGGGCGGCGCTCCAGCACATCCGACGGCACACCCAGCGGGATGGCCGGCAGGCGGATCGGCGCCAGCGAGGGCGCAATGGCAAAGCCCGGTGCGGGCGTGCCGGTCAGGGTCGCGATGGCGTGCTCGTACTGGGCACGCTGGCGGCCCAGCACGTCGACCTGGGTCAGGGTGTTGTCCAGCAAGGCTTGTTGCTGGGCCACATCCAGGCCGGAGGTAGCGCCCAGGTCGTGGCGCGAAGTGGCCAGCTCCAGCGCCTTGCGCTGCAGGGCGATGGCACGCTGTACCACGTCCAGCTCGATATCCAGCTCGCGCAGGTTGAAGTAGTTGCTGGCCAGTTCGGCGGTGAGCAGCAGACGGGTGTTTTCCAGGTCGGCTGCCGATTGCTGGGCCGAGGCGCCGGCGGCTTCCACCGAGCGCTGCACGCGCCCGAAGAAATCCATCTCGTAGCTCACGTTCAGGCCCAGTGCGAAATCGTTCTGCACCGTGGCGTAGTTGGGCGAGTTGTAGTTGGTCAGCGGACGGTTGGCCGAGATGCGGCCACGCCCGGCGCGCGTGGACAGGCCCACCTGCGGCGCCTGCGCCGCCCCGGCCACGTTGAGCTGGGCGCGTGCCTGGGCCAGTCGGGCGGTGGCGATGGCCAGTGTCTGGTTGCCGGCCAGCGCCTGTTGCTGCAGCGCATTGAGCTGGGCGTCACCAAAGCGCTCCCACCAGGGGCCGCGCGCCACCGCATCCTGCGGCTGCATGCTGCGCCAGGGGGCCTCGGGGGTCCAGGCCGCCGGCAGGTCCAGCGCCGGCTTGCGGTAATCCGGTCCGCTGGCGCAAGCGGCCAGGGTCAGGGCGGCGGCCACCGCCACCACCGGCATCATGCTGGCCGGCCGCTTCATGACGCGGCCTTCTTCCTGGCGGGGTCCTGCTTGTCCTGGGTGGGCTCGACCTGGTCGCCCTCGGCCAGCGAGTCGGAGGGATTGAGGATCAGTTTTTCATCGCCCTTCAAGCCTTCCAGCACTTCCACCGTCAGGCCGAAGTTGCGTCCCAGCTTGACCTGCTTCAGGTGTACCTTGTTCTGTGCATCGACCGCTGCCACCAGCGAACCATCGCGCCGGAACATCAGCGTATCGGCCGCCACCAGCAGCGCGCCGCTGGGTTTCAGCGGCAGCGCCACCTGCACGAAGGCACCGGGCAAGAGCGCATTGTCGGCATTGGGCAGGCTCACCTCGATCTGCATGGAGCGCGTGGCCGGGTCGATGGAGCCGGCGGTGCGCGCGACCTTGCCCTCGAACTTGCGTCCCCGCAGTTCCGCCTGGGTCACCACCACCTGCTGGCCGGGCTTGACCAGGTTGGCATAGGACTGCGGCACATTGACATAGACCCGCAGCGGATCGGTCTGCGAGAGCACGAACAGCGAGCGTCCCGCGCCCGGATCGATCAGGTCGCCCACGTCCACGTTGCGGCGCGTGATGATGCCCGAGAAGGGCGCGACGATGCGCTTGAAGCCTTCCACCTGGCGCAGCCGCTCGACGTTGGCGTCGGCGGCCGCCAGGTTGGAGCCGGCCTGGGCGTAGGCGCTGCGGCGCTCGTCCAGCTCCTGCTGGGAGACCGCATCCTTCTTGCGCAGGGCTTCCCAGCGCGCCATCGAGCTCTTGGCCAGGTCCAGGCTGGAGGCTGCCTGCTGGCGCGCGGCCAGGGCCTGGGAGAGTTGCTGGTCGATTTCCGGGGTATCCAGTTCGGCCAGCAGTTCGCCCTTCTTGACCTCGGCGCCGATGTCCTTGTACCAGCGCTTGAGGTAACCGCCCGACCGCGCCGAGATGGGTGATTGCACGAAGCCCTGCAAGGTCCCCGGCAGGGCCAGCGTCTGGCCGTCGGCGCTGCTGCGCGCTTCGGTCACGCGTACGAAGACCTTGGCGCGCTCGGCGGTGCCGGCTTCCAGTTCGCGGGCATTGGCCACGCGGCTGACGATGGTGCGCGCCGCACCGGCGGCCAGCACCACCAGGACCACCAGCGTCACCAGACGGGCGCGCTTCATCATCTGCTGGCGCTGGAGAGGTTCGGCATCCTCGACGGAATGGATGCCAAGTTCGGAATGACGATCATGCGACATGGTTCAGGACTCCTGATGCGCTGGTCCGCCGGCGGCAGGATGCGCGGTATTGCCGCGCTTATCCGCCCGCCGGGCCAGTCTCTGATGCACACCGGCAAACACCACCGGCACGAAGAACAAGGTCGATACGGTGGCCAGCAGCAGGCCCCCGATCACGGCGCGCCCCAGCGGCGCGTTCTGCTCGGCGCCCTCGCCCAGGCCCAGTGCCATGGGGATCATGCCGATGATCATGGCCAGCGCCGTCATGAGCACCGGGCGGATACGGGTCGATCCCGCCTCCAGCGCGGCGGCCAGCGGCGTGGCGCCCTCCTCCTTGCGCTGGCGCGCGAAGGCGACGATGAGGATACTGTTGGCCGTGGCTACGCCCATGGTCATGATGGCTCCGGTCAAGGCCGGCACCGACAGCGTGGTGCCGGTGATGAAGAGCATCCAGGCGATGCCCGCCAGCGCCGCCGGCAAGGCCGCGATGATGATGGCCGCATCGATCCACGACTGGAAGTTGACCACCACCAGCAGGTACACCAGCACGATGGCCATGGCCAGGCCTACACCGAGGCCAATGAAGGAGGACTGCATGGTCTCGACCTGGCCACGGATGACCACCTGGCTGCCGCGCGGCAGCCTGGGCTTGATCTGCTCCACCAGCGCCGACACCTTGCCGGCCACGCTGGCTAGGTCGGTGCCCTGGACGCTGACGAACACGTCGACCGCCGGCGAGATGTTGTAGCGCGAGGCCACCGCCATCTGGCGTCCGGCGCGCACATCGACCAGGTTGCCCAGCAGCTGCGGCGGCGTGGTGGCATTGGTGCCGGCGCCCACCGGGATATTGAGCAGGGAATCCAGCGAATCGACCTGATATTGCGGCGACTGCACCGCGATGTTGTAGACCACGCCGTTATTGGGATTCAACCAGAACGCCGGTTGCGTCTGCGAGCTGCCCGACAGCGCGATCAGCAGGTTCTGGCCGACGTTGGAGGCCGACAGGCCGAACTGCTGCAAGCGCGTGCGATCCATGCGCAGGTCCAGCGACGGCCCATCCAGGCGCTGGTGCACGTGGGCATCGACGGCACCGGGAATCTGGCGGATCTGCTTGGTCAGCTCGGCGGCCAGGGCGGCATTGGCTTCCATGTTGGGGCCGGTGAATTGCACGTCGATGGCCGCCGGCAGGCCGAAGTTGAGGATCTGGGTAACGATGTCGGCCGGCTGGAAGAAGAACTCGATGCCGGGGAAGCGGCGCGGCAACTCCTCGCGCAGCATCGACACCAGTTGCTCGGTGGGGCGGTGGCCTTCCTTCAGGGCCATCAGCAATTCGCCGTCGAGCGTGCCGATGGTGCCGGCATTGCTGTAGGACAGGTTGATGCCGGAGTTGGGCACGCCCAGGTTGTCGAGGATGGTCTCCAGTTCGCGCTCGGGGATGAGGCTGCGGATGGTGCGCTCGACCTCGTCGGCGGCGCGCGCGGTTTCCTCGATGCGGGTGCCGGTGGGCATGCGCATGTGCAGGCGGATCTGGCCGCCGTCGACACTGGGGAAGAAATCGCGTCCCAGCACCGGATAGAGCAGGCAGGACAGCAGGCAGAACGCCAGGAAGCCCAGCGCGAAGCGACGCCGGTGCGCCAGCAGCGAAGACAGCACCAGCGTATAGCCGCGCCGCACCCGCTCGAAGCGGTTGTCGAAGGCGCGGTAAAGACGTTGCAGCAGGCTCTGCTTGGCGCTGTCGACCTGGCCATGGCCGCCCATGAGCAACATCACCAGCGTGGGCACCAGGGTGCGCGAGAGGATGTAGGAGGCGGCCATGGCAAACACCACCGCTTCGGCCAGCGGCACGAACAGGAAGCGCGCCACCCCCGAGAGGAAGAACATCGGCACGAACACGATGCAGATGCACAGCGTGGCCACGAAGGCTGGCACGCCGATCTCGCCGGCGCCGACGATGATGGCGTCATGCAGAGGTTTGCCCAGGTGCAGGTGACGCTCGATGTTCTCGATGGTGACGATGGCCTGGTCCACCAGGATACCCACCGACAGCGCCAGGCCGCCCAGGGTCATGAGGTTCAGGGTCTCGCCCAGTGCGGCCAGCACCAGGATGGCTGCCATGATGGACAGCGGGATGGTCAGGCCGATGATCAGGGTGCTGCGCCAGTTGCCCAGGAACAGCAGCACCATGGCCGCGGTCAGGCCGGCGGCAATGAGGGCCTCGCTGATGACGCCGGTGACGGCCGCCTTCACGAACAGCGACTGGTCGAACAGCGGCGTGATCTTGATGTCTTCGGGCAGGGTCTGGGCGGCCGCGGGCAAGAGCTTGCGCAGGTTGTCGACGATGTCCAGGGTGGAGGCGCCGCCGTTCTTCAGGATGGACAGCAGCACGCCGCGTGCGCCATCCTGGCGCACCACGTTGGTCTGGGGCGAGAAGCCGTCGCGCACGTTGGCCACGTCCTTGAGATAGATGGTGGCGCCATTGGCGGTACGCACCGGCAATTCATTCAAGCCTGCCACCGCCTCGGGCGAGCCGTTGATCTTGACCGAATACTCGGTGCCGCCGAACTTGGCGGTGCCCGAGGGCAGGATCAGGTTCTGGGTATTGACGGCATTGACCACGTCGATGGGCGAGAGGCCGCGCGCCTGCATGGCCGGGGTATCCAGGTCTACCGAGATCAGGCGCGTCTTGCCACCATAGGGGAAGGGGACGGCCACGCCGGGGATGGTGATGAGCTGCGGGCGCAGTGTCTGCACGGCGGCGTCGAAGACAGCCTGCTCGGGCAGCGTGGGCGAGGACAGTGCCAGCTGCATCACCGGGATGCTGGAGGCGGAATACTTGATCACCAGGGGTGGCGTGATCCCCGGGGGCAATTGCCGCAACTGCGACTGCACCGAGGCCACCACCTGGGCGATGGCATTCTGGATGTTGGCCTTGGGCTGGAAGAACACCTTGATCACCGCCACCCCGGCCAGCGACTGCGACTCGATGTGCTCGATGTCGCTGACCACGGTGGTGAGGCCCCGCTCGTTCTGGGCCGCGATGCGCAAGCCCATTTCCTGGGCTGACAGGCCGTTGTAGTTCCAGATGATGGAGACCACCGGGATATTGATCTCGGGGAAGATATCGGTGGCCATGTTCTTCAACGTCAATGGCGTGGCCAGCACGATGAGCAAGGCCATCACGATGAAGGTGTACGGGCGGCGCAACGCCAGCGCGACCATGTTCATGAACTGCGATCCCGGTGAGGCGCAACAGCATGGCGGGGACGCCTGCGCCCCTGCCTGTGGCCAGCGTCCCGCGACGCCGGCTCACCCTGTTCCGCTTTGCATTGTTCTATCGATCACGACCTGGCGCGTTTCCCCGGGCGCCGGCCGTGCTCCCTGATGACGATGGTGCTTGCCGGGGCCGTTCTTCTGTAGGTGGCGGGCCGCCTGGCGAGGGCTATTGTAGCGGCCTGCGCGCGCCCGCGCTGAGCTGCCCAGGGGTAAATTTTTTCTGACAGAAATGTCAGCAAGAACTTCTCACCGGATAGAAGCTCAACAGCAGCATCTTCAGCGATGGCGCAGCCGGCAAGCGCGGCCCTGCTGTGGCACACTGCCCTTCTCTCTCACCCCTTCCCGCTCCCATGGAATTCCTGCGCCAGCGCATCGAAGCCAACGTCCTGTCCATCAGCCGCGGCGCCGGCAGTGCCGATTTCCTGCAGCCGCCGGGCGACCCCGGCCTGTTCGGCCCGGACTCGGCGGCCTGGCAGGTCCACAGCGATTTCACCGCCATGCTCACCGGCGGCGTGGCCGCGCTGCTGTTGCAGATGCTGCATCCGCTGCCGCTGGCGGGCGTGTGGGATCACTCCAACTTCCAGGCCGACATGCTGGGCCGCTTGCGCCGTACCGCCCAGTTCATCGCCGGCACCACCTTCGGCAGCCGCGCCGATGCCGAGCGGCTGATCGAACGGGTGCGCAAGATCCACCTGGGTGTGACCGGCGTGGCACCCGATGGCCGTGCCTACGCGGCCAGCGACCCGGACCTGCTGACCTGGGTGCACACGGCCGAGGTGTCGTGCTTCCTGCGCGGCTACCTGCGCTACCGCAACCCGGGCTTTGCGCCCGAACGCCAGGACCGCTATTTCGATGAGATCGCCCTGGTCGCCGAGGCGCTGGGTGCGCGCGATGTACCGCGCTCACGCGCGGCAGTAGAAGCCTATATCGAATCGATGCGACCACAACTGGTCTGCGATGACCGCACCCGCCAGACCCTGCAACTGGTGCTGGATGCGCCCGCACCCCATGCCCTGGCCCAGCCCTGGACGCGCCTGATGATGCGCGCCGGTGTCGACCTGCTGCCGCACTGGGCGCAGCTGATGCTGGGAGTCACCCCACGCTCGCCGGCGCGCAGCGAACTGTTGCGCAGGTCGGTACTGGTGGCAGCACAGCCGCTACGCTGGGCGGTGCGCAACGGCTCCATCCACCTGGCGCGGCGGCGCATGGGATTGCCGCCGCAGGGCTAGGGCCGTTGTCTTACTGCTGTTGGAAAGTCCGCAGGTAGGCCAGGATGTCATCGATCTGGCGATCGCTGCCGATGCCCCAGAAACGCATCTTGTTGCCCGGCACCACATCGCCGGGGGCCTTGAGGAAGGCGCGCAGCTTGTCTTCGGTCCAGACGAAGTTGGCATTGGCCATGGCCGGCGAATACTTGAAGTCGACGGTGGAACCGGCCTTGCGCCCGATCACGTTGCTCAGCTGCGGCCCGAATCCGCCACGCGCCGACGGTCCGACCTGATGGCAGCTGGCGCACTTGGCGAAGGCAGCGCGGCCGGCCACGACATCGCCGGCCGCCAGGGCGGCCGGACCAGCCAGCGGCAGGCAGATCAGGAGGACAGCGAAGTGGAAGACCGGGCGCATGGGTTCAATGCAGGATTGTGCTTATTGGATCACGAAGTGGCTGGCCTCGATGCCCGTCTTCTGCAGGAAGCTGAACACCGAGTCGGCCGTGGTGGTCTCGATTCTATCGCTGAACCGTAATGCGTTGGGATGATCGTCGAAGGCAATGTTGGCCTTGAACATGCGACCGCCCAGGCGTGTCATCGGTCCCAGGTTCAGGGTATCGGGCGCATAGTCCTTGAGCTTGAGCCAGGCCTGGGCCTGTTCGCGGCTGGCGATCTGCGGCTCCATGGCATGGGCCAGCGTCTCGGTCACCCACTGGTTGGACTGCTGGTACTGCGTGGCCCAGGGATAGGCCAGCATGTTGTAGCGCGGCTCGTGCATGCGTGTCGCCTCCGGGCGGCCGATGGCCACGCGCAACTTCTGCTGCACCTCGGGCTGGGGCACGACGACGTAGGCTTCCAGGCGATAAGGGCTGTCCATGAAGAACTGGCCCATGCCCTGTTCATAGATGTTGCTCACCGCCGTGCCGCATTCGTTGAGCTTGTGGACCACGAACCACTGGTCGCCATCGCGATAGGCGATCCCCAGGTGCGAATAATGCAGGCGATACTTGCTCAGGTCCTGGCCGACGCGGCCGATGATGACCACGTCGGCACCGCTGGCGTTGAGGCGCGCCACGGTCTTGACCGCCATGTCCAGTTGCTGGCGTACCGCATCGAGCTGCGGCACCTGCTGTTCGCAGGACTGGCCGGCGCGGGCCGACAGGGGGAGCGTGCAAGCCAGCAAGAGGGTCAGCGACAACCGCTTGCAGAGGGTGAGATCGATACGCATGGCAGGTCTCCTCAGGACAACTTGTCGCTCTTGAGCAGTGCGCGGCCCAGGGCATTGGGGATGATTGCCAGCACCTTGCCCGAAGCCACCAGCAGCGTGCCCGAGGCGGTCGTCACGAAACTCACCGACTCACCGCCCCCCACCGAGGCCGCGCCGCTGACGTTGCCGGCCACGGTGATGGAACCGCGCACGCCGTCGCTGAGGTTTTCCAGCACGTAGACGGTACCACGGCCCGAGGCTTCCACGCCCTTGACCACGTAGTGGCCGGACTCGGAGATGAAGGCGGCCGGCACCAGCACCGAGATCGCCACCGAGACGGCGGAGGCGTCGCTGGCATTGGATTGCGCATGGACCGGCGCGGCCAGCAAGGCAGCAACCAGGGTGCAGGACAGGGTCAGGTGACGCAGCAGGGGATTCTTCATGATGGGCTCCTCGAAAACATGGATGATTGATCTTGTTCGTTGCGTTGTCGCCGCGGTGTTGGTGCGACGA